>JAYENM010000026.1:0-5557 GCA_034722095.1 Caldifarciminota bacterium
AAAAAATCAACCTAAACTGTCAACACTACTCGTGAACAGTACATTTTATACTATTTCGTTTTCTTTAAGCGCTGAATTATATTCTCTACAAACTTCTTACCATCTACAAGTATTTCCTCGGCTTCTTCCTTGGATATCACAAATTTATATTCATAATCTCCTATCTGCCTCTTCTCAAACGCTCTATTGAGTTCTCTGCCCATTTCCTTTTGGAAAATACCTGTCTTGATAAAATGCTCTCCGAATGAAGAGATCACACCTTTATGAGATGAAAACGACAGGTTTTTTGTAAGCAACACCGCTTGAGCAGAATAGAACATAGCATAGTACGCTCTTGAGACGGAGGACTCATAATCCCGTTCTTTGAGAAGTATTTCAGCACTTCTAAGATACTTCAATGCTCTTTGGATAAGGGATTCTATTTCTTTCATGCGGGTACCCCCTCTCTCCGTATATTTATTAGTAACGGGCTGTTAGTTGCAGAATAATCTTCCTCTGAGACAGGATAAACCGATATTAACACACCATATTTTAGATTTATTTCAGTGATTATATCTATCATCCTGTCTATCTCCTTTCCAGGAACGACCTTCCCTTCAAGGATAATAACCATGTCTATGTCTGATTCTTCTGTTGCCTCCCCCCTTGCCCATGAACCATAGAGAATAACATCTTTCAACCTCTTGCCGTATAAGTCTTTAATTTGTTTTCTGAATTCCTTAAGTATCTCCTTTATCTTCATAATACTCCCTTCTTTGTTTGCGATTTAATCATTGTGTTTCCAATATGTCTCTTCCCTTTGCATGTTGCCCATCGTTTTATTTTAAGATGGCTATTTACTTCTGTTTACCAGTCTGTTTTCTATTTTACCATCAATTTTACTAAATGTCAAGAACTTTTTTAGGAAAGGTTCTGAAAGAGGAGATAACGGAAGGAGCGTTCAAATTATACATCAGTATGAGACAAATTGTAGGCACCCCGCCACGGCGGGGTGCAATTCTAATATAGGAGATAAGATACGAAAGCACAGGATGGACTTAGGCTTATATCAAAAGGATGTTGCAAAGTTCGTAGGTGTTAGCACCTGTACCATCATGTACTGGGAAACAAACAGATTTAAACCATACAACTCCCGCTTGCCAGCAATACAGAGATTCCTTAATGTAAAAGAGCCCTCCAGGTTGTAAATTCACCGAATTTATACCAAAGACCATAACAGATTAAGACCAGTCCGTTATCTGTGCTGCGAAAACGATTTTTTTGAAAAATCGCTACGGGGAATATTTTTTTCTTGCCTGCCCTCCGTCCGTTTGGAGGGACAAATCGCCTTTAATATGTGTTATCGGAAGTTACTTCTACAATCTTTCCAAAAGCTTATTGTAATTATCAACAGTAACTTCTATTTCCCGTAAAATTTCTCTAATCAAAGGGCGAGCCAAAACCCTTCCTCTGTGACGTGGCACAGTAGTAGTTCTTCCATCAAGGTGTCTGTAAAACACATGACTTCCTTTTTGACGAGTCTTCTTAAAGCCCAATAGAAGTAGTAACTTCTCCATTCTTTTGGCGTCAATGAGCTGAAGCTTACTCAACTCGCCACCTCAACTTGTTGGATTCCCACAAATGCAGGCAATTGCTTTTTAGTCTCCGTGTCCATTTCCTCCAAGCATAATTCGACCACCTCTTTAAGATTTTTTTGAAGTTCATCTAGCGTTTTCGCTTGGGTATGGGCCCCAGGAATTCCTGGAACAACTGCTACATATAGTCCAGTTTCGGGGTCTTTTTCAATATATCCAGTTATTCTATACATTTTAGCCACCTCCTATTTAGCAATTTCTAACAGCCAAAATGTGACCCGATTTATCGGGACAAGCGAAGCGTCATTTTGGCTATCGGCTCGCGTGTTTGCGAAGTGCCGAAGGCGCGGAGCCACAAACACGCTGATAATAATTAAAAGGCGTCAGGATAATTTCTTGCCTGTCTACCGACAGGCAGGACGTGAAATCAATTTGTGTTGCCCATCTCAAGATCCGTATGGATACGGATCCTTCGGATATAATTATATAACACAATCCCGGTTTTGTCAAGTTCAAATTTTACCCCTATTTACGATTCACAATTTACTATTCACTAACCCTTTTCTTGCCTGCCCTCCGTCTCATTGGAGGGACAAATTGCCTTTAATATGTGTGTTAGGCGAAGTGATTTTTTGATCCTGTTGTTCACTTTACCTAACTATTGTTAAGCACCATTGCTAACTTCTAAATCAATGTAATAATAATTGCAGCAATTATTGCACACCAGAGGACTGTATTAGCAATAATTTTACTTCTTTTATTTTCCGTTAGTTCCCATCCAATTATGCCACCTGAAACAAAAATTCCGATGAGTATATACTGAACTACAGATTTGATACTCCGCGGAATAGGAATAATACTCAATGCCAATATCATCACACCAACGATTATAGCAAGTAAAACAGGAAAAATTTTACCTTTTCTTTGTCCCATATTAAGCCTCCTTGTATAATATGTTCATTGCATTATTTTGGCTAACGTGCCCGAGCCGTCAACCCGAGTGATAGGCGAAGTGGCGCTTTGCTCCGTTTGCCTTGCCAAACGAGCCCAAACATACCCGCCGACCGATAGGCAAAATGGAGCGAAGCGACATTTTGCCTATCGTTTTGTTGCCTATCGTTTTGCGGATAAAAGAAGTTGCCGAAGGCAATTTTGGAGAAGCATAGCAAAGCTTTTTATCCGGTGTTATATGAAGTTCGGCTCGAAATAACTTCATCTTTTCTTTCCCTTTTTAAGAACCGTCTCCCCGAGTTTGTTCGGCTCTACTTTGTAAATATCAAATTCGTCAATATTCTTATCCGTTATTCCTATTTGTTGTTCTATGCCTCCTCTATGTTGAGGACTCAAATACTTGTTTTTCTTAATCTCTTGTTTAGACATAAGCCAGTAAACGATTCTATCTATCCAAACGCCAATAAATACAAAAACGTCAGCCATATCCGCTTTGATCTGCTGGTAATTCATCCAAAAAGGTTCATCAGAACCATACCGTAAAGCTTTCGCCATTAAATTACCCCTTTTCTTTGTATTTATTGATCTACAGGCTTTTACTTCCACCTTTACTCCTTCATACCATAAATCATATTGACCTTCATAAGCAGGATCGAGTTCTTTGCTAGGTCTTTTGAACCTATTATCTATATCCATAATATGAGGATGCCCCCATATTTCTCCAAATGACCGAGGAGCAATCCCGTAAAGTTCTAAATATGGATTGGAAGATACATATTTCTTTCTCAATTCTTCATACTGCTTAAATGTGATAATTTCTTTATCGCGTAAAAACATAAGAATATACTCATATTCATTAAAAGGGAAAACAGACTTTAAACTTTCTAACCTTGCATTAAGTAATCGGTGATTTTTAGGTTTCAAATTCTTACTGAGGTTTTCCAAATACTGCTTCAACTGTTTTATGTCCATTTTTGTTTCTCCTTTTTATCTTCAATTTCGGGAAAAGGATTTTGCCACTGCCAGCCTGTTTTCCCTATCTTTCTAAAACGCTCTAGTCTCCTTATTGTAATCTCGGCAAATATAGGGTCAATATCAAATGTATATACTTTTCTTTCTAACTTTTCCCCAGCAATTAAAGTTGTCCCAGAATGGGCGAAGAAGTCTACAACCAAATCTTTTTTATGACTACTTGATAAAATTATTCTTTCTACTGCCTTTAAAGGTTTCTGGGCATAACATCCTGGCACATTTTCTTCCATCCTATAAAATACTTGCTGAATATCTACCCATACATTGCCGGCTCTTATATACTTTGACCTGCTCCGCTCTAAATTTTCTGTAATTCTTCCATTAACTTCTTTATAGTATCCCCTTAATATCTTAGGAATATCTGTATATTCAGCTTCTACATTAAAATCGGGATTGCCCTTGACATAATAAAGGAGTTCCTGTCTAACCCACATCCAGTTTTTTTGCGTACCATATCCTCTTTGGTTTCTCATGGTAATGAAATTTTTAGGTTTCAACTCCTTGAATTCTCTTATTAAAATAATAAAATCAGGAAGAGGTTGAAGATTGTCTTTGTAATCTGCCCCCAACCAAATATAAAAATGAGCATTTTTATCCATTACTAAAATTGCATTTCGGACCCATTTTTCTGAAAACTCTAAATATTCTCCTATATTTATCTTAAAGAGCGCTTTTGTATTTGCATTTCCCACAGGCACATTATATGGTGGGTCATTTACAACCAACTTTGCTTTTTCCACACCCATTATTTTTTTTACTTCTTCCAGATTTGTTGCATCCAGTACGCCTACCTTATGTCCTTTAATAGGGTCTTCCCATATTTCGCCATATTTTAACCTACAATGTGGCAATATTTTCTTTCCCAATTCACCATGCAAGTCTAAGCGTTCAAGTCCCTTAATAGTTTTCCCTTTACTCTTATCCTTTTTGATAAGGTTTAAATCGGGAAACAAACTCAAATTTTCACTTTTTTTTACTCTCATAGTTTTATATCCTTACTATCGAGCCGAATTTCATATAACGGTCGGCGGGTATGCGAAGCCGAAGGCATTTGGGTGAGCGAAGCGAATCGCAAACACGCTGTTAGCTGAAGTGGACTATGTGATTTTAAATCTTGTAGCATATACTTTTCGTGGAAAATCGCCTTTAGCATATTCTATTTTCTTTTCTCCCTTCACAATAGCTTCATCTGCATATGCCTCTATCACTTCACCTATAAACAGATTTTTATCTCCTGTTTCTATTTCTTGCTTAAGTTTGCATTCCATATGAGCTACACATTCATCAATAATAGGAGCTTTTGCTTTGCGTGCTAGTTGTGGTGTTAAACCTGTTTCTTTAAATTTATCAACTTGATACCCTGAGTGGAAACCACAATAATATATCTTTGGTTTTAGCTCTTTTGGAGGAACATTTATAATAAACTCTTTTGTGCTTTCAATTAACTTGCATGAATAAGCACCTCTTCCTATGGCACAAGCTATAAGTGGGGGTTCTTTTGATACAGGCATACAGAAGCTGACCGCTATGATATTTGATTTTCTTTCAATGTCTCCACATGTTATCAAAAAGTGTCTCGTCGGCCACATAAACTCCAGATATTCGACATCAGTCTTCATTTTTATTTCACCTCATTTTTGTCCATTTCAGCTAACGGATTGCGGGTATGCGAAGCCCGTAAGGGTTTGGGTGAGCGTAAGCGAACCGCATACCCGCTGTTAGGCGTAGTGTCCGCAAAAAATCTTTCATGCTTATTACTGTTCTACCAACTCCACCCGCCGGTTCTTCACACGACCTTCTTCAGTTTTGTTGGAAGCGACAGGAGCCAAAAAACCAAAACCATGAGCCTCAAGCCGTTCTGCATTTACACTATATTCAGAAATAAGTTTAGTTACCACAGCATCAGCACGAGCTTGTGAAAGTTTCATGTTGTAAGTTAAACTACCTACATTATCCGTATGACCGACAACATACAATTTAAGTTCGGGATTCTGCTGAAG
>JAYENM010000027.1:0-5550 GCA_034722095.1 Caldifarciminota bacterium
TCCTGCCTGATGCCTGCACCTGCTGTAAGTCCCTCTTCGCTGTCCTTGTTAAACAAGGATTTGTATCCAACCCTCAAGAAATATCTTTCCATAAAAGATAACTCCGACCCGAGATTAACATATTCAACATTGTCGTTTGGATGCACTGCATCTGTCGTCACAGTGAAGCGTGTATCACCTACTTGTAATAAATCCATAGCAAGTCCAACCCTGAATCTCAGTGGTAGTACAAATTCACCTGTTCTCAAGTCGCCAATAAATCCTACATTCCACTGTTCTTGCCAATCAGTTAGCGCGTACTCTATTTTTGTGTTATCACCCCTTAGCATTAACTTGGGACCGAAGTTTGATATGCTCATACCAAGTCTCAGATTATGGAATCCTGTCCTGTATAAAAGACCCGCATCGATGGCAAAGCATGATGCCTGCATCAGCCATATTCCTTGCTGGATGTATTTCCCTGTTAATCCAAAAGAAAACCTATCTGTTACAGCTCTTGCGTAGGATAAACCCAGTGCATAATCTCCAGCGCCAAAATACACTCCTGTTCCTTCGGGTTCCTCAATGGTTCTTACCTCCATATCATCCATTGTAAGGGAAACAACAGACAATCCAATAGTGCCGATATCTCCTACAGGGAAGACAGATGCCACATAGTTGACCCTTGTCTCTGCAAGCCAGGGAGTGTGGGTTATAGATAACTGCTTTTCTTTTATCAGTGCAGTGCCAGCGGGATTCCAGTATAGGGCAGTAGCGTCATCAGCAATTCCAACGAATGCGCTTCCCATAGCAGATGCCCTTGAGCCAACATCGATCTTTAAAAATTGGGCACCGCTTGTTGCAACCATAGTAACACCATAGACAGAGGTAACAGAAAACATCAAGGCGGTGGTTAAATATACTATCTTCTTCATATAACCCCCTGGCATGTTATGCCTGATTATTCACCCCGTTAGATATGAAATATTATCTAACAGGGCAAGCCCCGTTGAATAGCTTCCTGCAGAAATAGCCAAGCATTTCACAGGACAAGTCGCCTCTACGGGACAAGCAGATTTTAGAATACGATTACACAGATTTAAACTGCTATCCTTTTTGTTTGACAACTCTTATTGCCAAAATTAACCAATAAACCGGTACGAAAACCAGATGCCTTTAAGTAAGAAATTAAGTTGCGATGTCAGGAGTTACCGACGCCGTGGTGTCAGGAGTTACCTCCTGACATATATTCAATGTTTCTCTGCCTTCCGGTAAACAGGTTACCTGTCGGGAGGTAACTCCCGACAGCACAGTAAATCTTACCTTTCAATCGGTTCGGCTGAGCTCACCGAAGTCTGTGAAATCAGACATCCCTCTCTATAGGGTGGCTTATTTTATAATTGCGAATTTGCCAATTTTTGTACCAATTTCAGGGGCATCTATATGATATATATAAATCCCGTAAGATATTTCCATATTATCTTTTGATAGCATATTCCATGATTCAGTGCCATCAAATACAGTGCTGTTATGTTCAATGACTTTAACCAATTCTCCGCTCATCGTGTATATTCTGATAGTGCATCTGGATGGCAAATGGATAAAATCAATCCTTCTGTCATGCTCTGTGCCTACAGCCTGTTGAGCCATTGTAGGTTCCAAAATCTCTGGTTCCCATGCTGCAGCAACAATGTAAGGATTAGGAACAACAGCAATACGCTCAATCTGTGACTTCGCAACTTCTGGGTTTGCTTCAGCTGCCTTGGTAGTAAGCAGGATTACATCACAAGAAGTAAATGGTTTTTTAATAGTCATTAACAATTTATCACCGTCTCCTGGAGGAACAGATAAGGTATCTGGCTGGTTAAACCTTATCTCCCAGGTTCCCTTTAAATTGCCGTTTTGATAAATAATAGGAACAATCGCATCTTTATCTCTGACCACGGAATCGGGCACGCCAGTATTGGCAAAGAAAAACGGTGAGGAAACACTGTCAGTTACATTCCAGACCTTAAAGTTAACAAGATGTCCAACAATATCAGTGTCAACCACTCCATCAAAAAAGCTAATTTCATAATCGGCCGGGTATTTAACGCCTCCCGTATATGGCTTTACACCAACTGTATACCGGCAATCACCCTGGAGCCAGTTAGAGGAATCATATGCTATCTCATCGCTGATAATTTTCAATCTGATGCCATCAAAGACATCGCCTGCATCCTCTCCATGTATGTATGGACAGTCTACTATCAGAGTGGTTCCATCAGTTATATCAAATACTGAATAAGTAGTATCTGAGTTACTTGTGTCATCAAAGGTTATTTTGTATTGATGTCCATCCTTAACCTTTTGGGGGTCAATTATAATTGGAATAAATTCACCAGTGCCAAAAATTCTGGTATGCTGTAGGTTAACTTCAGGGGATTCATAACCAGCGCTTGGAGCATTTGGGATTACTTCAATAACATTTGGCCCACCCAGAGTCATTGGTGACTCTGATGGCAAGATACCTTTATCCACACAGCCAGTATCATATGCAGTGATGGCATAGTAGTATTTCATCCCGTTTACAACATTGCTATCAATCCATGAATGAAGCAAGCCTGTTTCATCACCTAAATGGAAGTGGTAACCATTTGAACCTATCGGGAAGAGACCTTTAATACCATCAATTTTATCAAACTGGACCTCCGGTACATTGGCTACTTGACGCCCTAATGCGTCAGTAATGGCTTTTCCCCAGGTCTTTGTATTTCTGGTGGTTCCTTTATAAATCTTATATCCTTCAAAATCATTTCCCAAGACAGGGTCAAGAGAAGCTTCAGATTTAGTGTCCCAATACAAGGTTACTTTTCCGTCTCCCGGGACGGCAATTAAACTGGGTTTATCTGGTGCCTTTGTAAATTCGTAACCCAGATCGTAGATTTCTTGAGCGACTTCAGAATTTTCAAACATATCTGCTGAATCAGCCCCTATTACAACGGCCACTGAAAATCTCTGGCTCTCACCAGGTTCTAAAGAGAAGTAACCTGAACTGAATAGGGTAACATGGTCCATAGACTGAGTCGGGATATTAAATGTTCCGGGTATCATATAATTCCACATAACGCTATCCTGCAATGCATAAGCTAATCCATATACGAACGATGTCACGGCTGTGAGTCCCAGCTCCTCTCCTGCTAAATCTTTGGGTGTCTCCAGCATCTTAAAACCAAGCCATCCAATGTCTTCATCAGACTCAAAATTTACACTACTATTATCAGAGTCCCAGGTATAGACCATATTTCTCGTAGCATCAAAGGCAAAACAGTCATCTCCATAGTCAGGATAACCACCGATATCAAAATCGCCAAATACACCAACGACTACTTTATCCAATCTTGTAGGTGATATGTTTTTAATCTCGTAAATAAAGAAAACGATATCTTCTGCAAGTGATGCAGCCCATTGATAATGACGGAAGGCTAGCTGGATACCCAGACCATGAAGGGTTGAATCGTTAGGGTCAGGATAATAGGTTGGACCATATTCATCCTGATATCCAGTGCACGCCTCGTCAGTCATTACACAATAACTCTCCTGGTCGGCAGTAACAATCCCGGACCCAAATTCACCTGGCCATTCCGTTGTTCCATCAGGCCATACAGGTGGCCAGGTTTCTGGCTTATCACTAAAGGCAAACCAACCCTGCCATTCAAGTGGGGGAGAGGGATTTGCATATCCGCCTAAAGGCTCAAATTCCTCACCACCACCATCCTGAATTCCATCAATCACTATGTAAATTGTAGTGTCTCGTTCTCCGTCTTCAGTCTTACCAATAACCTCTGCTCCAATCATTGGTCCCATCTCATAACCGTATTCATGCCCACTGTAGATGGGCCATTCTAATCTTGGTTTGTTTCTATCGCCGGGTCCACCTATAGAGCCAAAATTGGATATCCTTGTTCTGATTAAATTGCCAGTAGTAATACCAAATCTTCTATCTTCATGTCCCTTGTTATTTGTCGGACTATATTTTCTCGTATATTTTTGACCGGGTGGGCCAGCACTGGTTGAGCTCGCTATCAGTGTGACAAATACCATTATTGTAAATTTCTTAAGCATACCTCCTCCTGGTCTAATGTTCTGTACTGTCAAAAACTTAACCACAGAGAACACAGAGATAAAAAATTTACACAATATTTTCATCCCTTCCCTCTGTGTTCTTCCATAACATCAGCCCTTTTATTTCTTTTAGCCCTAAAATATTGAAATTGATCAACAGCCCCATTCTCTTTCCCATCGTCCTTAAATAAGTCAATACCCGATCCTCAAAAATCTTATTAAGTACTCAATAGCTTTTAATAGTTTTTTGAGACCACAGAGAATTAATTTTTCCTCCGTGCCCTCTGTGGTTTCCTTTATACAATTTTTGACACTACCAGCTTATCTCAATACCAAATCTAACTGTTCTTGGTTTGCTGTAGTAGTTTGGCCTCAAAGCATATCCCGGATCAACCCCTCCTTCGCCGTAGCGGTCGTATACATGGGTATAACCAGACCTTCCTGTATCGTCATAAACATAGTTCTCATTTAATCTGTCGAGCAGATTGTAAATCTTGACGAATAGTGAATAAGTAAATCTTCTTAAGCGGAAGCGACGATAAGCCTTAAGGTCAATGTTATATTGTGCAGGCTTCCTTGCGCTATTTTCATCTCCGATTCTAACACCACCAGCATCAGTCGGTGTATAAGGACGACCACTTCCATAGCTGCCAATCAAGCTAATATTCCATTTGGCCGGGTCGCTTAAGGTCAGGGCAACATTGAGGGTGTGAGTTTGATTCCACGGCAATGGAATTACCTGATTTGGTCGTTTTATATCTACATTACCACTTTGAGATGCATATACTGTAGTAGGAGAGGCATTATTTGCTTCCGCTGCCTGATAGGTATAGTCAATAGAACCTCCCCAATAGTGAGAGAGCCGTTTCTCGAGCGAAAGTGTGACGCCTTTAACATATCCGTAATCGCGATTCACATACTTAAAATAGATGTCAGTATCAACGGGTGGATTTGCAGATACCTTCTGGGTGGTTAATAGGTTCCTTATATCTTTCTGAAAGGCGGTGAAATCAAAGGCAAAATCCTCAGTCACCTGTTGTTTAAAACCAGCCTCATATATTACAGTTTTTTGGGGTTTGAGGTCAGCATTACCCATAGTAGTTATATTATGCTGTGACCTTACTTCAAAATTTGGATTTGCGTAAAGATATCCAACGGTTGGCATCTGGAAGAAATGTCCATAAGAGAAATGGAATGCTCCTCTGTCTGAAATGGGAAAGGCAATCCCCAGACGGGGTGATAGTTGACCTTTTGGGGTAGCGGATTTTGTCTCTGCGGGTGAGGGATTTAGGTTGCCCGGAGATATAACTCTTATGGATGTATCACTTACAGGCACGTCACTTTTTGGATCAAAGTAATCATATCTTATTCCCGCATTTATGATAATCTGCGTGAGTTCAATCTTGTCCTGAAAGTATGCAGCACCTTCAATAGGTTCTCTTTTGTATTCATCCCAGTTGAGTGGGA
>JAYENM010000028.1:0-25919 GCA_034722095.1 Caldifarciminota bacterium
TAATAAAAAAACAGATTTGTCAAGAAAAAAATTCTTATTTCTACTTGACTTTTTACTAAAATCAGGTTATACTTTATTTTCTACTTATCCACGAAATCCGTTAGCTAACGGATAACAGATGCGTAAGATAGAAAAAGTAAAGATTATATTGGTTTTTCTCCATGAACGATATAAGGAGAGACACGGCACCCAATCTCCTTTTCGCGTGCTTGTGTCAACTGTCCTCTCCCAGCGCACAAGAGATGAAATTACGGATATTGCAACAGAGAGACTGTTCTCCTTGTATGATACCCCTCAAAAATTGGTAGATGCATCCCTTTGGAAGATAGAAGATAGGATAAAGCCCGTTGGTTTCTATCACACAAAGGCAAAGAGATTGAAGGAGATCTCATTGATACTCATACAGAGATACAACGGCAATGTTCCAGGGGATATTGATGAACTCCTCTCCCTACCGGGAGTTGGAAGGAAAACTGCAAATTGTGTTCTTGTTTACGGATTTGGTATCCCTGCCCTTGCAGTTGATACACATGTCCACCGGATATCAAACAGGGTAGGATTGGTTGATACCAGAAACCCCCACGACACAGAGGTTGAATTATCAAAGATCGTTCCTATAAGAGAATTTGGATTTCTTAACACATCTATGGTTCGTTTCGGGAAAGAGATCTGTAAACCACTATATCCCCTTTGCAAGACATGTGGCATCAAAAATATCTGCGATAGAGAGAACAGACAATCTGGACGCAGATGTTCACAGATGAATAAAGAAATTGGGTTAATGCGTTGTTGTGTTAATGGGTTATCAGGTCACAGGCTCGTCCACAGAATCCGTATGGGCATGAGAGTTACCTCCCGATGGCGACCCAGCTGTGTCAACCACGATTCTAACTACAATCTTCAATCTGCAATCTAAAATCTGCTCTTTGTGCCCTTTGTGGTAAAAAAATCTATACTTTAACCTTTATTGCGGACAGGAATAAACCTTGTCCCTACAGTGTGTAGGGACAACCCTTGCCATACGGCTCTGTGAGTGGTTGTCCGCAGGAGAGCTTTTAATGTCGATTGTGATGGAGTTAAGGCGCCTGCCTGTCATATGACCTGTATAGGTCATACGACCCGTATGGGTCATACGACCTGTATAGGCGGTAGGCAGGTAAGCCTTTGGAATTAAGGCGTAAGCCTTTTATATAAAACCCTTTCCATACGGCCCTACGGCTCGTTCACAGAATCCGTCTCAAGATCCGTATGGATATGGATATGAGATGCTGTGCAACGGGTGAATTCCAATCTACCTGTCTATACGGATCCGTAGGGATCGGTAGACAGGCTTGCTGCTCCATACGGCCCTACGGCTCGTATGAGATGCTGTGCAACGGTTGTTTTTGCACAACCACTAAAGGTTGCGGTTTACACGCACCCTAAACAGGCTGTGCAGAAAGTAGGGATCTGGTAGCCACAGCTGTAGGGGTTTAATGCATTAAACCCCTACAAGCGAATAGAAGATGCTGTTCTGGATTCAATTTGCGCAACTTATCCTCAGGATCCGCACGGATCCCCAGGATCCGCACGGAAAAGTTGCGACTACCATGTTGAAATTTGACTTTTTGCACAATCACTAAAGCTTTGAGTTACAAGACGAGGACAGATATCAAAAAATCTTGACATCAACAAGATTTTATGGTATAATAAAACCTGAACAGGATTTGGTGATCCGTCAGCTGACGGATATCTGGTTAGTATAGTGTGGAGGGTAGCATCTGATACTGTCAAAAATAATATGAAAGGATATGAAAGAAACCACAGTCATACGACCCGTCCTTACGGATCCGTATGGATATGGGAGGTCATTCACCCCGTTAGATGTTTACTATCTAACGGGGCAGGGAGTAAATATAATTCTCTGTGTTACAGACACTCCGTGTTCTCTATACAATGACTTGTGTAATTTAACAGGGATTGTAAGAGCCCTGAATCAAGTTCAGGGTAAGAGAAAAGATATTTTTTAGAAAAAAAGAAGCTCTTTCAATCTCTTTAAATTCCTGTTTTAACTAATAAATTTCAATGTAGGAAGACTAAAAAACGGAATAAAGAGGTTAATTTTGTGAGAGGTCACAGAGGGGAGGGACAAATATCTTTCACAAATCTTTAATGAATCAAAATTCTCTGTGCTCTCTGTGGTTAGATTTTTGACAATACTCTAGCATCTGCCGGGGAGGAGATTCGAACTCCTACACCCATACGGGTGCTAGCCCCTCAAGCTAGTGCGTCTACCAATTCCGCCACCCCGGCTGTGGAAAAATATTATAACACAAAATTGGGGTTTTGTCAAGGAAAATTTGGACGCAGATTGGCAGGGTGATAATAGAAGGATTTTTTTGGACGCAGATTACGCAGATAGAAATCATTTAATAATAATCAGTTTAATCCTTAAACATGTAGGGCACGGTTTTAACCGTGCAAGACTTTGTAGGCACGATTTCAAATCGTGCGAATCTACTATAGCACAAATTAAATTTGT
Source organism: Caldifarciminota bacterium (assembly GCA_034722095.1). Lineage (GTDB taxonomy): Bacteria > Hydrothermota > UBA3073 > UBA3073 > UBA3073 > UBA3073. The sequence continues at coordinate 2,522 of JAYENM010000028.1, forward strand.
GCCTACAATTGTGGGAGCGGTTCCCTAACCGCGATATGCGCGGACAACTTCGACACACCTGCCTGCCGGCAGGCAGGGATTAACACTGATTACACAGATAAAAATACAGGGACAGGGCTCGTCCCTGTCTATTTCTTTTTCAACAGGGAATTAAAGAGATTGAAAGAGATTAATTTTTTGTTTGTTGGTTTGTTTCTCTTAAATTCTCTTCCGATCCCTGTTAATTTATTTTTTCTTTCAACAGGGAATTAAAGAGAACACAGCGAGATTTTTCAAATTTTGAATTCTTTCTCTGTGAGCTCTGCTACCTCTGTGGTTCCCCTGTTAGATAGTAACTATCTAACAGGGTGAATCTGTGGTTAAGTTTTTGACAATATCACTGTTTACCCGAGGAGAGCTTATGTTAAATAAGAATCGATTGAAATCGACATTTATAAAACTACTGACAATAGACAGCCCGTCAGGAAAAGAGGGTAATTTGGCGAGGTATCTTTCTTCTGTCCTCAAAGATATAGGACTTTCTGTGAGATTTGATTCTGCAAACAGAGCAACAGGGGGCGATACGGGTAATCTTATAGCACCTCTGCCAGGAGACGATACCCTCTCGCCTATTATGCTTAACGCACATCTCGATACTATTGAATCTACAGAAGGTAGTATGCCTCTCATTAAAGGCGATATTATAAAGAGTGACGGGAATAGTATCCTTGGGGCTGATGATAAATCGGGAATTGCCTGTATAGTAGAGGCATTGAGAATCATAACAGAGAATAAGCTTCCACATCCACCTATTGAAGTGGTTTTTACGGTGTGTGAAGAGAACGGGCTTCTGGGGGCAAAAAATCTGGACTATTCTGTGATAAAGGCAAAAATGAGTTATGCCTTGGACACGGGTTCGCCTTTCGCAGTTGTAGTTGGTGCCCCATATCACAACGGTATCACCGTAAAGGTATTTGGCAGAGAGGCACATGCTGGTAGTGATCCCTCTAAGGGTATAAATGCTATAAAAATAGCAGCGGATGCTATATCTAAAATAGATACGGGACAAATTGATGAGGAGACAACTGCGAATATAGGGATAATAAGGGGTGGAACCGCTACAAACATTGTGCCGGGATTTGTGGAGGTGAAAGCAGAGGTGAGGTCTCACAACGAAGAGAAACTTGAGAGGAAAACAAAGGAGATTGTTTCAGAGTTTAAAAAGAGTTGTAGCCTCTTCAGTAATGAAATAGATAGCAAACCTATAACGCCGGAGGCAAGATACAAGATAATAAGAGAGTATAACGCATTCAGGATTGATGAAGAGGAAGAGATTGTGAAAGGACTGTTTAAGGCTGCTTCCGGGCTCAATATACAACTAAAAGCAAGGCTGGGAGGAGGAGGCAGTGATGCCAACATATTTAATGAGAAAGGGATAACGACTGTACTCCTTGGTACGGGTATGAAGAATGTTCATACAAAGAGCGAGTATATCAATTTGGAAGATATGGTAATCTGCACGAAGCTCCTGATAAATACTATTTCGTCCAGCGGATGATTATCCTTTTTAACCACGAAGGCACGAAAGGCACGAATAATTTTTAACCGCGGATAAACGCAGATGTTCACAGATGAATAAAGAAATTGGGTTAATGCGTTGTTGTATTAATGGGTCATTAGGTAACTACGTTATATAGGTTATTGGGTACTTTATCCTTTTACTGTAATCTACAATCTATAATCTAAAATCTGCTCTTAGTGCCTTCGTGTCTTGGTGGTGAATGGAGTTAAGGCGTAAGCCTTTTATTCACTGTCTGTTATGTCGCGTCAAATACTCATATCTCTCGTCATCGTATGCGGACTCATACTTATCGGGATGTTTCGCATAAAGGAATACAGTGATAGACGGTTTTTGATGGGGACCGAGTGTGAAGTTTCGGTGTATTACAGGGGTAGACCCCCGCGAAAGGCAGTCGAAAGCGCATTTTATGTAATTCAGACCTTAGATTCATTAGAGAGTTTCTTCTCACCCAAAAGTGATGTCTCAAGGATAAACAGGTATGAGGACTTTATCCCGAGCGGACATACAATAAGGGTGGTAAAAGAGGCGATGAGGATAGGGGATATTACAAGCGGGGCGTTTGATATTACCTGTGGGCCTCTTATGGGTATATGGGAGGCATCTAAAGAAGGCATATACCCGGAGATTGAGGATGTAGAAAGGGCGAGACAACTTGTTGATTATAAAAGGATAGATACTACAGAAGGCAGGATAAGAATTCCAGCAGGAATGGAGATTGATCTCTCTGGAATAGTGAAGGGGTATGCCTGTGAGGTTGCCTGTAAGATATTAAAACAGAATGGTGTAAGGGCAGGACTTGTCAATTGTGGCGGGGATATAAAAGTATTCGGGAACAGGGTATTTAATATAGGCATTAGACATCCAAGGGACAAAAAGATATTGTGTAATGCCAAGATAAGAGACAAGGCTATTGTCACATCGGGTGATTACGAGAACTACTTTGAAAGCGGAGGAAAGAGATTTCACCATATAATTGACCCATCCACAGGATACCCATCAGAGGGCTGTATTGCCGTTACAATAGTTACAGAAGATGCAATGTATGCAGACGGGCTTGCAACAGGACTTATGGTTATGGGTTTAGAACGAGGGGATTCTCTTTTAGAAAAACTTGGAGATGTGCAGGGGATTCTTATCGGTCTATCGTCAGATTCCCTCGTCTTAAAGGGCAACCTCGGCAGCAAGATTTTAGATTGAAGATTATAGATTGTAGTTAGAATCGTGGTGTCAGGAGTTACCTCCTGACACAGCTGGGTCGCCATCGGGTCACAGACTCGTCCACAGGATCCGTATGGATATGAGAGATAACTCCCGACGGCACGCCTGCTAAGAATTTACCACAAAGGCACCAAGATTGAAGATTAGAAAATTAAAAGATTAAAAGATAAAGAACAATTACTAATTTTGCATTGATAATTGAATATTTTAATGACCCAATGACTTGTGTCAGGAGGTAACTCCTGACACCACGGACCCAATAACTCAATGACAAAAACTCCCTTCCTCTATCTCGTTGTTTCCTTTTCGGCCGGACTGGTCTATGGATACTTTACAGATTCCCTGCCTTTTGCTCTTCTGCTTCTTTTTTTCTCTCTGGCTCTCTTTATAGCGATTGTCTCACTCTCTGATATAAGGCCCGCTGTGATGGACATTATCTGCATCGTCCTTGTATCAATGTTCGGATTCCTTTATTATGAAGGAAGGACGAGAATATATCCGAAAAATCATATAAGGCATCTTAACGGAATAGTCTCCCAGTCCTGGGGGAAGGATATTGCTATTGTGGGGGATGTTCTCTCCCTGCCGGATACGAGAGAAGAGAAGACCTATGTTGAGGTTGAGGCGAGATCTCTCGTGCTGTCTTCTGACACCATTCCTGTCTGTGGGAGGATAAGGGTTACCCTTTGGGGAAATGTAGAGTATGGGGAGAGATTAATTCTCTACGGCAGACTCGACTCCCCACCCCCTGCCAGAAATCCAGGAGGATTTGATTACAGAGAATGGCTTACGAGGCAGAATATTTACAATACAATGTCTCCGGACAGCGTGATAAAGGTGGGTGAAAATTTTAGAAACAGGTTCATCTTTCTTGCTGCAGGCATAAGAAGTTATATAGAGACCACTATAGACAGAAATATTGGAGGAGATAAGGGGGCATTCCTCAAAGGAATAACCATAGGAGAGAGGGGAATGATACCGAAAGAGGTGCAGGAGGTTTTTAGAAACACAGGGGTTGTTCATATACTTGCAGTATCAGGTCTTCATGTGGGTATATTAGCAGCAATGCTATTTCTTGTTATTCGGTTATTCAGACTGCCAAATCTCATAAATATAATGGTAACATCTGCCTGTCTCATCACATATGCATTTATGATAGACCTTCGTCCATCGGTTGTGAGGGCGACCATAATGTCCATCCTTCTGATGATTACATTCCTCACGGAGCGGGATACAGATATACTGAATACCCTCTGTGTCGTTGCTTTTGCTATACTTATATGGAATCCGCAATTCCTTTTTGATGTGAGTTTTCAGCTTTCATTTGGAGCGACTGCAGGTATAATATACCTGTATCCAAAGATACATTCGCTCATAAAGATGAGAAATAGAAATATTGACAATGCTATTATAAAACCATTTACCGTATCTCTCTCTGCGCAGGCAGGGACCACACTACTTGCTGCTCACTACTTCTATCGTCTTCCGGTCATATCCCTTATTGCAAACATCTTCGTGGTGCCACTCACAGGGTTATGTATAGGCACAGGGCTACTCCTCTCTCTTGTAAATCTACTCAAGATAGACGTGTTGAGCAGGGTATTTGCTTCTGCGGTTTATGGTGTTACCGCACTTACGCTCGGTACTGCGAATTTATTTGATAAGGTGCCGTATGGTCACTTCTGGATAGGAAGTCCATCGCCCCTTTTTCTTATATTCTATTTTATCCTCCTTGTATCCGGTGTAAATGCACTGTATTATATGATAAAAAGGAGGGTCTTCAACCCCTCTCACAAAATATTTGTCTATACAGTGATTGTTTCTCTCATTTTGCTTGTATCAAGTCGTCTTTACAGAGTCAATAACCGGGAGGTCCGTGTAACATTTATGGATGTTGGGATGGGCAACTCCACACTGGTAGAGATGGAGGATAATGTAATCCTTATGGATGGTGGCTCATACCACAGGGATATACCCGTTAGTGCAGACTTGTTAAGAAGAAAGGGAGTAAAGGATATATCGCTTGTATTTCTTACCTCTCCCCTCTCTTACGACATTGGCGGACTTACATATATTCTGGAGAACTTTAATGTGAAGGGCGTGGCTCTTCCGTTTATCCCGTATCACACATACGCTTACAAGAAGTTTTTATATACAATAAAGGAGAGAAAAATCCCGTATAGGTTTGTAGCAAAGGGAGATAGGATTGGTCCTTTTACAGTCAAAAACCCAATGGGAGGGTGTCATTTCGAAGAATGCTGTGCATCAGATATTAAAGATGTCTCCCTCGTCCTTACTCTTGATGTAGGGCAGGGCTTCAGCCCTGCAAAACAGAATGTAGGGCAAGGCTTCAGCCTTGCTAAACAGAATTACAATATTCTCTTTCTTGGCGAAGTAAAGAGCAATATTATGGAGATGGCAGAGGAGGCAGATATAATGAAGGCGCCATATTTTGGAGATTACAGAGACCCCTCATTCATTGAGATTGTGAAACCAAAGGTAACGGTAGCATCGGTTGGAAAGAACCGCTGGGGTATGCCCTCACAGGAGATGATGGAAGAGTATAAAAAATATGGGAGGGTGATAAGGACTGATGAAGATGGTGCCTGTTTGGTAAGGATAAGAAAGGATGCAGTAACCATCCAGACCATGCAGGATAGAGAAAAACTGGGGGACAAACTCCTGAGATGGGCAGGAGCGCGGTAGGTTATCAAGCTATTGTGGGAGCGACCTCCCGGTCGCGATAGAATCTTTGACGCAGATTAACGCAGATGTTCACAGATAAATAAAATAATTCTTTGAAATAAAATAAATCAGTGCAATCAGTGTAAATCAGTGTCAAAAGAGCATGTAGGGACAGGGCTTGTCCCTGTCCGAAACGTGGACAACCACAAGGGTTATCCCTACAATCCGACTGATTCTAACCACAAAGTTCACAAAGAATAAGAGATTTCGTGCCGTCAGGAGGTAACTCCTGACACCACGATTCTAACTGTAATCTACAATCTAAAATCTGCAATCATAAAATGTCTATCAAGTTAACCAATAATTTCCGTGATATAATATCGTCCTTATCTGACCTCTACAGAGAGAGGGCGATCTACCTCGTTGGTGGCACAATACGGGATCTTCTGCTCGGAAGGGAGACAAAGGACTTTGATGTGTTTGTTATAGGCAATGGAGTAGAATTTGCCCGACACTTCCAGAGAAGAAGGGGTGGAAGGTTTATATTGCTTGACGAGGCGAGGGATGAAGCGAGGGTTATGCTTGGGGATCTCATATTTGATTTCAATGGCGGAATTAGTATAGAGAGCGACCTTGCAAGAAGGGACTTCACCATAAATTCTATGGCTATTAGACTGCCATCATCCCGAATTATAGACCCGTTTGGCGGTAGAGCAGATCTGAGAAAGGGGATAATCAGGGCGGTAAGGGAAGAGAACTTGAGCGATGACGCCTTGAGAGTGCTCCGTGCTTTCAGATTCAAGAGTCTCTACGGATTTTCTATAGAGAAAAAAACCAGATATACGATTGCAAGGGTTGCATATCTACTGAAGGATATTGCAAAAGAGAGGATAAAGACCGAGGTCTTCTTCATCCTTGAGGCAGAGAGTTCCTGGCATACCCTGAAGGAGATGGCAGATATGGGGGTGCTTTGTGAGGTAATCTCCGGGTTCTCCTCTCTAAGAGGTGTGCCGCAGAATAAACCTTACGGTGATCTTGTTCATCACTCCATAAATACAGTCAGGGCGCTTGAAGAACTGAAAATAGATTCTCTGCCGCACCCCGAGGTATTCAGGGAGTATTATAAAAATAACAGAGCAGTATTGAAACTCTCCTGCCTGCTCCACGATATAGGCAAGCCACAAACATATGAGGTTACAGGTGGGAAGGTGCACTTTTACGGGCATGAGAAGGTGGGCGTTGATATAGTAAAAGGTGGATTGAGACTCTCAAACGAGGAGATATCCGTTATTACAACGCTAATAAGGTGTCATATGAGACCTCATCTCCTTGCCTCCGATCCATATTATACCAGAAGAGCAATCGTAAGGCTCGTGTCGGTATGCGGCAGGGATACACCTGGGCTTCTTCTCCTTGCTCTCTCCGATGCGATAGCATCCGCAGGTTGTATTGGTGACGGGCTTCAGCGGATAGTCAGGGATGCGACAGAGGTGATGACGAAAAAAGAGAAGATGAAGAAGAGACTTATAACGGGTGATGATCTGATAGCGCTTGGACTTACACCCGGCATCATATTTGGCGAGATTCTCTCTATGGTGGAGGAAGAGAGGACGCTTGGCAATATAAAGACAAAGGAAGAGGCAATCTCGTACATAAAAAGGAAGTGGTGTTAAAAAAATACTTGCATTTTTGTATTTTTTATGTTATAATGGATAAAGGATTAACCACAAAGGACACAAAGGCAAGAATATTTTTAACCGCAGATTACGCAGATAAAAATACAGTAATTAAGTTATTAGGTAATTAGGTTATTGGCGATGTGTCCATTGCTGAGCAATCAGCCTTTTAATAACTTAATGACTCAATGACCTAATGACTTCAATATGCCAGTGTCAATCAGCGTAAATCTGTGTCAAAAGAAGCATGTAGGGACAGGGCTTGTCCCTGTCCGAGAGCGGACAACCACGAGGGTTGTCCCTACAATCTGTAATCTTCAATCGTCAATCTTCAATTATAACCTGGAGGTCTTATGAGGATAAAGTTTGACAGAAAAGAATTGATGAATATGCTCTATTCTGTTCATCCTGTGGTGCCGGAGAGGAGTAGTATCCCTGTATACTCCAATATGCTTGTAGAGGCAAAGGCAGGCAGGGTCTATATAACAGGACAGGACACAGAGATGGCTGTGACTGCGATTGGTGATGCAGCAGTTGAAAAAGATGGCGAGACCACTATGCCGGGAAGGAGATTTTACGATATAGTGAGAGAGTTGCCGGAAGGTGAGGTGAAGGTTGAAAGCGGAGAGACTGCAGTGTCAATTAAATCTGGAAAAGGGAACTATAAACTCCAATCAATACCGAGGGATGAGTATCCAGCAATTATCAGCGTGAAGGAAGGGATAAAATTTATACTTGATGGTGAACTTCTGAGAAGAATTATTGATCTTACCGTATTTGCCGTGTCAAAAGAGACATACTCGCCTGCTCCACAGGGGGTGCTTCTTGATGTGAAGAAGGATTACTTACGCATGGTTGCTACGGATGGGCACAGACTTGCCTTCGTAGAGAAGAAAGGAGAGTTCAACATAGAGCAGAGTGCAATTATAAGTGAGAAAGCAGCGAGATTTGCCAGCAGGCTTGCGGGCAATGTAGAAATTAGAATAGAAGAACAAACGATAGGTTTCTCTACAGAAAATACTGTTTTTGCATCAAGACTGGTTGAGGGGGAGTTCCCTGATTATGAGGGGGTTATCCCTCAGGATAACACCCGGATAGTCCTCATCAACAAGGCAGGGTTTGCTAGCGCCCTGAAGAGGGCAAATGTTATGTCGGACCCGCTCACCAGAATGGTGAAGTTGCGAATATCCCCGGACAAGGTGTTTGTGAGGGCGGTGTCAGAGGTGGGTGAGTCAAACGAAGAACTTGATTGTAAATATGAAGGGGAGGAGTTTGAGGTCGGTTACAATATCACCTATCTCTCTGAGATTCTTTCAAGGGTAGAGACAGAGAATGCAAAGATGCTGTTGAAGGATGGTGTGCATGCAGGCATATTCCTTCCAGAGAAGCAGGCTGAGGGAGAAGAGATAATATATCTTCTCATGCCCGTTGTGCTGTAACTCAACCCTTTAGGGTTGATAGCAGTGTAGGGACAGGGCTTGCCCCTGTCCGAAATGGCGCAATTTACCACAAAGTTCACAAAGGACACAAAGAGTAAGAGATTTCGTGCCGTCGGGAGTTACCTCTCATATCCATACGGATCCTGTGGACGAGTCTGTGACCCGATGGCGACACAGCTGTGTCAGGAGGCAACTCCTGACACCACGATTCTAACTACAATCTGTAATCTACAATCTAAAATCTGTAATCTGTACTTTTTCCTTTTTCCTTTTTCCTTTATCCTTTAACCTTTTCCCTTTTTCCTTCTTATGATTATACCGCCAACCGGAACTAAACTCCACTGCAAGAACTGGCAGATAGAGGCGCCGTATCGCTGTCTTATGAATAATCTATCGCCAGATATTGCAGAACTCCCCGAGGAACTCGTCGTCTATGGAGGATGTGGCAAGGCAGCAAGGAACTGGGATTGCTTTGATGCCATAGTGAAATCCCTGAAGGAACTCAGAGAGGACGAGACACTGCTTGTGCAATCAGGGAAGCCTGTTGGTGTTTTTAAGACATTCAGATATGCCCCGAGGGTGCTTATTGCCAACTCTCTTCTTGTTCCAAACTGGGCAAACTGGGATTATTTTAGAAAACTGGAGGCAGTGGGTCTTATTATGTACGGACAGATGACTGCAGGTTCGTGGATATACATAGGCACACAGGGGATACTACAGGGCACATATGAGACACTTTCTGCCTGTGCAAAGAGGCACTTTGGCGGGAGCCTTCGCGGAAAATTCATCCTTACTGCCGGTATGGGGGGTATGTCAGGTGCACAACCGCTTGCTGTTACTATGAATGAGGGAGTGATACTTGATGTTGAGGTTGACAGAAGGAGAATTAAAAGAAGAATAAAACAGGGCTTCTGTGACACGATAACAGAATCACTTGATGAGGCGCTAAAACTTGTGATGGAGGCAAAAAAAGAGAAAAGACCGCTATCTGTTGGGCTTGTTGGCAATGCATCTGATACCCATCCTGAGCTTTTAAGAAGGGGTATAATACCTGATGTGCTTACAGACCAGACATCTGCGCATGATGAACTGAATGGTTATGTGCCTGGTAGAATGAGTTATGAAGATGCGCTCCTGCTTCGAAAGGGAAATCCAAAGGAGTATATAAGGCGTTCATACGAATCCATTGCCCGCCAGATGTCTGCTATGCTTGAGATGCAAAAAAAAGGGGCGATTACATTTGACTACGGGAATAATATAAGGGGACAGGCAAAGAAGGCAGGGGTAGATGATGCGTTCAATATCCCCGGTTTTGTCATAGAATATATAAGGCCTCTTTTCTGTGTTGGCAAGGGACCATTCAGATGGGTTGCGCTTTCAGGTAATAAAGAGGATATATATAAACTTGACGAGGTTGTGTTAAGAGAGTTCAAAGATGATGAACCGCTTACAAGGTGGATAAGGCTTGCAAGGGAGAAGGTGCCATTTCAGGGTCTGCCTGCGAGGATATGCTGGCTTGGTTACGGGGAGAGAGCGAGATTTGGACTCATAATAAATGATATGGTGAGAAAGGGCGAGATTTCTGCGCCTGTTGTGATTGGAAGGGACCATCTTGATACCGGCTCTGTCGCATCACCGTACAGAGAGACAGAGGGTATGAGGGATGGTTCTGACGCGATTGCAGACTGGCCAATCCTTAATGCACTCTTAAATACTGCGTCCGGCGCAACCTGGGTATCTGTCCATCATGGAGGGGGGGTAGGGATAGGACTGTCAATCCATGCAGGGCAGGTTATATGTGCCGATGGAACAGAGGAGATGGACGCAAGGCTTGAAAGGGTTTTAACAAACGACCCCGGCATAGGCATAGCAAGACACGCAGATGCAGGCTACCCCCTCGCGATTGAGACGGCTGGGAAGAAAGGCGTGAAGATTCCAATTAGGCAATGATTTCACCACAAAGGCACAAAGTTCACGAAGTCCGATTAACTAACCACGAAGACACAAAGAACACGAAGTTCACGAAGAAGAAAAAAATTAAAAATAAAACCTTAGTGTCTTGGTGGTGAAACAAAGCAATGAAAACCATCTTCACCCACCCATTTGATGTCTCCATAGAGGAGGCGAGAAGGATTCAGGATGAATTGCGGGGGAGGGTAGTCCTGGAATGTGTGAAACATTCCTCAAACTGGCCTGAGACGGTCGCTGGTGTGGATGTTGCATTTAGAAACGGGATTGCCTATGCTGTCTGTGAGGTGTTCTCTTATCCACAGCTTGAACTACTTGAGGAGAAGACAGCCTTCCGCAGGGTTACCTACCCTTATATACCCGGATTCCTTTCTTTCAGAGAGATACCTGTTATAATAGATACCCTCCTTTTACTTGAGATTGAGCCAGATATAATATTATGTGATGGACAGGGCATAGCACATCCAAGGGGTATGGGGCTTGCATCACATATAGGGGTAATATTTGCAAAACCCACCATAGGGTGTGCCAAATCAAGACTCGTCGGCGAATATAAAGAGCCGGGGATAGAGAAAGGTTGTGTATCTACCCTCTCTTATGCGCAGCATTCTTCGAATAGAGGGAGGGTAGTTGGGTATGTTCTGAGGACAAGGGCAGGGGTCAAGCCCGTCTTTGTCTCGCCGGGCAATCTCATCTCCCCGGAAGATGCAGTTAAGGTAATCATAGGTTGTACAAGGGATAGAAGGATCCCAGAGCCCCTGAGATTTGCTGATAGAAGGTCAAAGGAGTTGAAGAGGATATAATTAGGATACAAGGAGAGATGGGGCTTTCTCCATTTCCTATGGAAAATGTTGGGTGCCTTGACTCTTGCGGTTATAGTCGGATTGGGCCTCGCAGGAAAGGCGGAAGCTGCTGTAACACTGGAAGCTATACCGGTTGATTCAGTGGTGGGGGCTACAGGCAATGTTACTTTTGTATTCACAAATGATGCTGATACTGATTCCATTCATGCAGATTCGGTGTGGGTAAGCATTCTGCATACAGGCGGTGTGGAGTATGATGCCCATTGGGGAGCTTTTGATACTGCAAGCACTGATACTGTTGGGACTGTTGCCTACAAAGCTAATGGGGCAGCTTGGGCCACAGCGACTGTTACTGGTATTACCATAGATGCGGATGGTGATTCACTGTGTATTAAGTTTAGCACAATAACGGACTTATTTAAAGCTGTAAATGACTCGCTTAAATTCACACTCTCAAACGTGAAGAACGATTCTTTGTCAGGTTCGCCTGGCGAAACATTCCACGGTAGTGTGGACGGAACAGCCAATGGGGGTGTACAGCGTACCGCATCAGACGGGGTTGAGATCACGCCTGCTGCTGCGACCAAGTTAGTCTGGACCACACAACCCGCAAGCTCACAGCAAGCTGGTGTCACTATTGATACTGGGAGAGTCACAGTGCAGGACCAATATGGTAATACGGTATCTACTTCTACAGCACCTGTCAATGTTAAGGCTTACAGGGTGGATAATGACCTGCTCAGTTCTGGCTTCTGGAGTGATGGAACTCTCTCTAACACAGTGGGTGTAACCGAGACAGCTGTCAGTGGTGTTGCTACCTTTGGTGGTATAGTTGGATTTGATTTTTCCAAGGTTGGCACCTATTACTTCAAGGCGACTAGCACTGGCTTGACCCCTGGCAACTCGGATAATGTTACGATTACATATAATACGACCGTACCAGATATGAAGGTCACACTGACGACTCCTGCTACTATGGAGGTAAACACAACTGAGGAGATTAGCGGTCTCGTGAAAGACAAGTATGGGAATATTGTGACAGGAGGGGTTAATGTGAATTTCTATCGGTTTGCCGGTAGTTCAACCTGGGGACCAGACAGTGTTGCAGCATCAGCCACTGGTTATGCTGCCACAGACTATACTTCAGGAACTTCTGTCTTAATCGGCGATTCGGTGGAGGCTTATACGACGGGTGGTGTTCCTGACACCAACTATATAGCACTGACTCCAGGGGCATTGGCTGCTATTGGTGCAACACCACCTGATTACGGGATTACAAACGCTGCTGAAAGGGTGGTTTGTGATTCGCTGTCAGGGCCTTTTGATGTGGAGTTACAGGACGTATGGGGCAACCACATTGATGCAGAAGATGTTGCAGGGAAGCAGATAACTGTCGGCACAGTGCATGGCCCGCTTCATGGTAGTGTTGTCTCCGCCCCAGTGCTTTATGGTGATGCTGGTGCAATAGTATGGAGATTTAACTATACAGGCGGTGATTCAGTGGTTGCTGCCGGGACAGATACTATCCCGATAAGCGCTACTGGCGTCAGCACCATTGAAGTTTATGCCCGCATTATCGGTGGTCCGGTACATACATTTACCATGGACGTGAATAAGGATTCTGTGACTGTCTGCGGCGATTCTACAAACACCATTACCTGCGAGGTAATAGATGCCAAGGACAAGTATGGTAATCTCACTGAGGGTCGCGAGATTACATTCGCGATTGCAGGCGACGGTGCCATAGGGGCTGCAGGTGATGCCTGCACGACTGATGCAGGTGGTAAAGTTACTGATCATGTTGCGTATAAGGCGGGAAGCAAGGCACAGCTTATTACTCTCACAGCAACTGCCACTGATGGTGGTGTCACTGCGGATACTACCATATATCTTATAGCCGAGAAGGGGGCTGCCAATATAGACGCTATAGAAATTACTGGAGATAATGCTATTTTTGCCGGGCAGACAAAGACACTCACCTTCACCTACTTTGACGAGTTTGGTAATGTAATGAATATCGCTGATGCTGCTCCTGGTGATACCAGCTTTGACAATATCACTGCGGTTGGCGCGCTCGGTGCTGCCACTCCAGATACAGTAAATACAGATACCCTTATGGAATGGGTTTATGGAGTTGTATTTACGAAGCCTTATGAGGGTGAGCCCACTCTTACAGAAGCCGCACAGGATACTATAGTTGCAACAGCAAATGCAGGGGCAGTGGTTGATACATTCCTGATGAGTGTCTTACCTGTTGGAGAGGCATCCTACTTTACAGTCGTACCTGGCGTTGACACGCTGACTGTGAATAATGCTGTTACGCTCACTATTACTGCTTATGATGCTGACAGCAACAGAATCTATACATATGGCAGGGATACTATTCCGACAGCGATTAACCTTTCTCACAGCGGGACTGCTGACACTTCAATGTGGAGCGGGACAGGAGTTACAGATAACGGCGATGGCACAGGGGTTGTTTATGATACAATATTTACAAATGGACTGGCTACTGTTAATCTGACTAACAGGACAGCTGAGACCCTGACGGCATCTGTTGCAGAAGCCGGCAAGCTGGCTGCAGGAGAATCATCTGATATTACCTGGATAGCTGACTCTCTTGACCACTTTGGTATTGTGGCGCAGACAGAGCCGATCTATACAGGGATACCATTCACATTTACAGTGACTCCTTACGATGTTTTTGGTAATGTTACTTCTCTGGGTCTGCCTGTATGGATTGAGTTCGGTACCAATGAGGTAGGAGTTAGTTTGCCCGCTGGTCCATTACAGTTCACTGGGACCACTGATTATCCTGCGACTGCCTCAAATGCCAGTACATCTATGATACTCACAGTGGGAACGACTGATGGGCTGATACACGGCATCTCGGCTCCTATTACTGTCATTGGACTGTATACGCTGAGTGGTACAGTGGGATTGTCTGACAATCCAAGTGATTTGAGTGGTTCAGTGGTGATGGTAACTGGCGGATTTTCGGATACGACTGATGTCCTTGGTCACTATGAGATACCAGAACTTCTTAAGGGTACATACAATATAATTGTGAGCCATGAAGGATATCAAAGACAATTTGTTACCGGTGTCGACATCTCGGCGAACACTGTGAGAAACTTCATGCTTGAGTTTATTACCGGCATTGAGGAGATACCCGCTGTGTCTTTCCTCTCGCAGAATAAGCCCAATCCATTTGCCGGCGGGACCACTGTTGAGTATGGGATTACAAAAGCAGGCAATGTAGAGATTGTGGTTTACAATGCGGTTGGTCAGAAGGTGCGTACTCTTGTCAACTCTGAAAAGAAAGCAGGTTATCACAAGGTGAACTGGGATGGCACAAATGACAGCGGAGCAAAAGTCGGAGGCGGTATCTACTTCTACAAGATTACGGCTGGAGAATTCACTTCTCTCAAGAAACTCATACTGCTCAGATAGTTGCTGATTCAAAAAGAAGGGGGGCTTTTTGCCCCCCTTTTTTTTATGTGGTGTCAGTAGGGACAGGGCTTGTCCCTGTCCGCAATACGGACAACCACGAGGGTTGTCCCTACAGTTTAACAATTACATTTTTATTTATTTTTTCAAACAGGGAACTAAAGAGATTTGAAGAGATTTTTATCTCTCTTAAGTTCTCTTACAATCCCTGTTAGTTTATTTTTTTCAACAGGGAACTGAAGAGATTTCTTTATTTCTTTGTCTTATGTCTCTCGTCCTTTATCTCTTAAGTTCTCTTCCAATCCCTGTTACATTTGACTTTATCTCTTATGTAGGCACAAATTCAATTTGTGCTTACAATTTGAAATAAATAAATCAGTGTAAATCAGCGTTGATCTGCGTCCAAATTTTTCCTTGACTTTTCGGTCTTTTTATGATATAATTGGTACATCAATGGCGAGATAGCTCAGTTGGTAGAGCACTGGACTGAAAATCCAGGTGTCGACGGTTCGATTCCGTCTCTCGCCACAAAAGAGCTTTTTAGACGCAGATTAACACAGATTAACACAGAGAAAATTTCTTTTAAAAAACATTTTAAAATAAATCAGTGCAATCAGCGTCTAAAAGAAGTAATTGGACGCAGATTAACACAGAGAAAATTTCTTTGAAATAAATTTTTTAAAAATCAGTGTAATCAGTGTAAATCAGCGTCTAAAAGAATTAGTTAATATCCGTGTCAATCAGCGTAAATCAGTGTCAAAAAAATACAGGTTAGCACAGAATAAGATGAAAACAGAAGTATATAAATATAGCGATATTACAGAGAAGATTATAAAGGCATCGTATGAGGTACATAATAACTTAGACTACGGTTTCTTAGAAAAAGTGTATGAGAACTTGCTTGCAATTGAGTTAAGGAATATTGAATTGAATGTTGAGCAACAAAAGCCTATAAAAGTCCTATACAAGGGTGAACTCGTAGGAGACTATGTAGCAGATTTGATGGTGGAGGATAAGGTTATTGTGGAGATTAAATCTGTATCAAAATTAGAGCAGGTTCATGAAGTCCAACTTGTAAATTATTTGAAGGCAACTGAGAAGGAAGTGGGCCTTCTTATAAATTTCGGAAAAAGTGTAGAAGTGAAAAGAAAGATATTTGATTTAAAATAAATCTGTGTCAAGAGAAGTAGTTAGACACAGATTAACACAGATTACACAGATAAGTTAAAAGAAATAATTCTTTGAAAATAAATAAATCAGCGAAATCTGCGTCCATCTGCGTCCCCAAAAACGAAACTGCCGATGTAGCTCAGATGGTAGAGCAGCGCATTCGTAATGCGCAGGTCAGCGGTTCGACCCCGCTCATCGGCTGTATCCACAGAAAAATCAAATATTAAAATGCAAAAATCAAAATGGCAACTTGCCTGACGGCAGTCAGGAATCAAAACTCAAAAAGAAAGACCATATGTAATTTTTGATATTCCTGTGCCGTCGGGAGTTTCCTCTCATACGAGTCTGCGACCCGACGGCAACCAAGCTGTGTCAGGAGGGATACCAAAGGTCGCCGTAAGGCAACTCCTAACACCACAACTAACTAATCAACCATTCAACTAATCAACTAATTAACTAACAAACTAACCAACTAACAAACTAACCAACTTATTTATGTCAAACCTCATCTTTGGCGTCTCCGGTGTGCGAGGGGTGGTAAACTCCTCTTTCTTTCCTCAGGACTCACTTGAACTTGGCCTTTCATTCGGAAGTTTTGTTCGCCGGTACCCGTCGGCTGGGGGGATTGTTGTTGGAAGGGATACACGCAGGAGCGGTGACCTTATACTAAACGCCTTTATAAGCGGACTTCTTTCAACAGGAAACTCTGTTCTGAATCTTGGCATCGTCCCAACCCCTACAGTCCTCCTCAATACACATCTCTTAGGAAAAGATGGAGGCGCCGTTATAACAGCATCCCATAATCCGCTTGAGTGGAATGGCGTGAAGTTCAATGATAAAAGCGGGATATTCCTGTCAGAGAATGAGGTAAAGGCACTTTATAAGATTTATAATAACAAGGAGTTCCGCTTCGCTTTATGGGAACAGGTCGGGATAATGGAGTATGACAGAGATGGCGTAAAAAGACATATAGACAGGATTTTCAGCCTTATAGATGTTGAAAAGATAAGAGAGAGGCAATTCAAGGTGATGTTTGATGGTTGTCACGGTGCATTATCCACACCTGCAGAAAAACTTCTCTCGCTTTTAGGTTGCAGTGTGAAGATTATTGAGTCAAATAGAAATCCTGAGCCCGTGCCCTCAAATTTGGAAGAGATACAGGATGCCTGCGCATCTGGAGATTTTGATATAGGATTTGCCTCGGATATGGATGGAGACAGAATTGCGGTAATAACAGAGAAGGGGGACATCCCCGGGGAGGAATATACCCTTGCTCTTGCGCTCTCGCATATTTCGGGGAAAAAGAAGGGCAAGGTGGTGACAAATCTTTCAACCTCAAGGATGATAGATGATATTGTGGGGGATTACCTTGTACGCACGAAGGTTGGAGAGGCAAATGTGGTGAAGAAGATGATGGAGGTCGGGGCGGTATTTGGCGGAGAGGGAAATGGGGGTGTAATATGGCCCGATATGCATCCAACGAGGGACGGACTGTCAGCAATTTCAATCATTCTGGAGTATATGGCAGATGAGAGAGAACCCATATCAAAACTTATAAAAAGGCTGCCGTCATATTTTATGGTGAAGGAAAAGATTAAAATAGAGGGTGATATTGACATCGAAGGGCTTGTGGGGCTTTTGCCAGAGGGAGAGATAAGAAGAGAGGATGGAATAAGAATTGATTACGAGGATGCCTTCATCCACATCCGAAAATCAAATACAGAAGATGTGATAAGAATTATATGTGAGGCGAAAAGGAAAGAGATATGCAAGACGCTGGTTGAGAAGACGAAAAGTTGGTTAGTTGGATAGTTTGTTGGTTAAGGCAAAAGGAGAAAGGGTGAAAGTAGGAAATGGAGAAAGAGAATTCACCACAAAGGGCACAAAGAACACAAAGATTGAAGATTTTAATTACCCAATTACCTAATGACTTAATTACTATATCTTAATCTGTGTAATCCCTGCCTGCGGCAGGCAGGTGTGGCTATATTTTTGCATTTTGATATTTGATTTTTGATATTGTTTTATGTGCGGTATTGTCGGATATATAGGTAAAAAAGAGGCGGTTCCTATACTCATAGATGGGCTGAAACGGCTGGAATACAGGGGATACGACTCCGCTGGTATTGCGGTTCTGTCAGAGAAAAAATTGGTAGTGCAAAAGAAGGCAGGCAGGATAAATGAACTTGAAAAGTCTCTTTCCTTGAAAGAAATTCACTCTACAATCGGCATAGCACATACGAGATGGGCGACGCATGGTGAACCCACTGATGTGAATGCGCATCCTCATATAGACTGCAAGGGGGAAATCGCCGTTGTGCACAATGGAATAATAGAAAACTACAATGCCTTAAGAGAGTTTCTTTCAAGGAAAGGACACACCTTTCGCACCGCTACAGATACCGAGGTGATTGCACATCTCGTGGAGGAATATTATACCGGAGATCTTCTTCAGGCAGTAAGATTTGCCCTCGCAAAGCTTGAGGGGACTTACGGGATTGCAGTATTGCATAAAAAGAAGAGAGAGGTTGTGGTAGCAAGAAATGGCTCTCCCCTTGTAATTGGACAGGGAAAGAATGAGTATTTTATTGCATCCGATGTTTCCGCAATTATACGCCACACAAGAGAGGTTATCTACCTTGAGGATGGAGAACTTGCAAGGATAACAGACGACGGATTCTCTGTGATAAATCTTAATGAGGAGGAGATAACTCCGAAGATTGAGGAGGTTACCTGGACACTTGATCAGATAGAAAAAGATGGGTTTTCCCATTTTATGTTGAAAGAGATATTTGAGCAACCCAACACAATAAGGAACTCAATAAGGGGAAGACTTAATTTCACAGAGGCAACCGCAAGGCTTGACGGACTTGACAGGAATCTTGATGCCCTCCGTGAGGTAAAGCGTATAATACTTACGGGCTGCGGAACTGCCTGGCATGCTGCACTGGTCGGCGAGTATATGATAGAGAATACAGCAGGAATACCCTGTGAGGTTGAGTATGCATCTGAATTCAGATACAGAAGCCCTGTTCTTGATGAGAGCACTGTTGTATTTGCAATCAGTCAGTCAGGAGAGACTGCAGATACACTTGCCGCAGTGAAGGAGGCAAAGAGAAAGGGAGCACTTGCACTGGGTATATGCAATGTAGTTGGTAGCAGTATTGCGAGGGAGACAAATGGAGGGGTTTATATACATGCAGGCCCAGAGATCGGGGTTGCGTCAACCAAGGCATTCACATCACAACTCGTGGTTCTCTCAATGGTAGCACTTCTGCTTGGCAGGATAAGACAACTTTCCTTTGAAAATGGTAAAGAAATTGCTACTGCAATCTCGGAGCTCCCTTCAAAGATAGAGAAGGTGTTGAAACTGAACGAGAGAATCAGGGATATAGCAGGAAAATTCTACAAAAGGAGTAACTTCCTATTTCTTGGAAGGGGTTATAATTACCCAATTGCCCTTGAAGGAGCACTAAAAATGAAGGAGATATCATACATCCATGCGGAGGGGTATCCTGCTGCAGAGATGAAACACGGGCCAATTGCCCTTATTGATGAGAATATGCCCGTTGTGTTTATTGCGGCAAAAAATGCGGTATATGATAAGATTGTGTCAAATATTCAGGAGGTAAAGTGCAGGAAAGGGGCTGTGATTGCAGTCATCTCAGAGGGTGATGAGGAGATTAAAAATTATATTGATTATACTGTCGAGATTCCAGTGACCATTGATATGCTCTCCCCTGTCCTTACGGTGGTTCCATTACAACTCCTTGCATACCATATAGCGGTACTGAGGGGACTTGATGTTGACAAGCCCAGAAACCTTGCAAAAAGTGTAACGGTGGAATAGGGATGGGTGGAATGTGTAATGTGTAATGTGTAATGTGTAATGTGTAATGTGTAATGTGAAATGTGGTAGGAGCGACCTCTTCAGGTTGTGCAAAAAGTAGGGATCTGGTAGCCGCAGACTTCAGTCTGCGAATAGAAGATGCTGGTCTGGGTTCAATTTGCGCAACTTATCCCCAGGATCCGCACGGAAAAGTTGCGACTACCATGTTGAAATTTGACTTTCTGCACAGCCTGTCCTGGTCGCGATAAAGTGTTAGGTGTCAGGTTATTTGGCTATCAAGCTATCGGGCTATCACGCTATCAGGTAATTAGGTCACTGGGTCATTAAGTCATTAGATACTTTATCCTTTAACCTTTTTCCTTTTTCCTTGTTCTTAGAGTCTTCGTGCCTTGGTGGTGAAAAATCTTTATCCTTCTAATCTTTATGTTATACATCTTGTCAATAATCATTGGCTACTTTTTTGGTTCTATTCCCTTTGGGTACATTGCCGGAAAACTGGCGGGCAGGGATATCAGACAGGAGGGTTATCACCGTATAGGCGCATCAAATGTATATTCGGTTCTGGGATTTATACCTGCAATCTTTGTCTTCTTCGGAGACTTTTTTAAGGGAGTAATTCCTATTGTTATACTGAGGAGTTTCGGGATTAGTGAACCTGTGGCATCTATTGCAGGACTTTCAGCAATAATCGGGCATAACTGGCCTGTCTTCCTTAGCTTCAAGGGCGAGGGCAGGGGGCTTGCGACATCCTGCGGAGTGTTGTATTACCTTCTTCCGCTTGAGGCTATATGTGGATTTGCAATTTTTATATTGCTGTCAATAATACTGAAAAGCACACCTCTTCCGACGCTCATATTTGCTTGCATCGTGCCAGTTCTTGTTCTTTTATTCCCCGAACCTCTCTGGGCTTTTGGGATTTCCCTGTCTGTCTCACTCATTCTGGTGTTTACGCGAATAATAGGTGGGCTGAAGCAGATTGAAGGGAGACAGGATAAAAGGAATGCTGTCCTCAGCCTTATACTCTATGACAGCGTGCGGTAAGAGGAGCCATGGATTTTTTCACCACCAAGGCACGAAGACACTAAAATCAGATTTTAGATTACAGATTGTAGATTGTAGTATTATTTACCACAAAGTTCACAAAGAACACAAAAAATATTTTAAATTGACAATTGAAAATTGAAGATTTTAATTACCCAATTACCTAATGCCTTAATTACTATATCTTAATCTGTGTAATCTGTGATTGATTTTTGATACCTGCCTACCCTGCCTACCGGCAGGCAGGCGGCAGGCAGGTTTAATATAACTATGGGGGTGTTATGCAAGACGAAAAGAAGAAAAGTTTGGACCTCGCTCTCCAACAGATTGAGAAGGCGTTTGGCAAAGGAAGCATAATGAGACTGGGGGAGAAGGAGATTAGATTGGAAGAGGATACAATATCAACGGGGTCTATATCGCTTGATTTAGCCCTTGGTATTGGCGGAATACCGAGAGGCAGGGTGATGGAGATATTTGGTCCCGAATCTTCGGGAAAGACTACGCTTGCTCTCCATATGATAGCAGAGGCACAGAAGAAGGGAGGAATCGCAGCATTCATTGATGCAGAACATGCACTTGATCCCATATATGCGAAAAATCTCGGTGTTGATGTGGATAACCTCTTAATCTCTCAGCCCGATACGGGTGAACAGGCACTTGAGATAGCAGAGACACTTGCAAGGAGCGGGGCAACGGATGTAATCGTGGTGGATTCTGTTGCAGCGCTTGTTCCAAGGGCAGAGATAGAAGGAGAAATGGGTGATTCACATATGGGACTTCAGGCAAGACTTATGTCACAGGCGCTGAGAAAACTTACATCTGTCCTGTCCAAATCAAAGACCGCTGCCATATTCATAAACCAGGAGAGGATGAAGATAGGGGTCGTGTTCGGGAACCCAATGACTACACCCGGAGGACTTGCCCTAAAGTTCCATACCTCTGTAAGATTGGATATACATCGCGTATCTCCTATAAAAAGCGGGGAGCAGAAGATAGGGAATCATCTCGTGGTCAGGGTTGTGAAGAATAAACTTGCTCCTCCATTCAGGGATGCAGAATTTGATATCCTGTTTGGCAAGGGTATCTCAAAGGAGGGAGAGCTTGTTGATATTGGTGTAAAGGAAGGAATAATATCAAAATCGGGAACCTGGTTCTCATACGGTAATGAGAGGCTTGGGCAGGGGAAAGAGAATGCAGTTGAATATCTTTCCACCCACCCTGAGGTAAGTGATGAGATTGAAAATAAGGTGCGGGAGAAAATCGGGCTTGTGAGAGTCAAAACATCAGAAAAGGGAAAAGAGAAGAGAGATGAGGGTGAATAGATTCTTCTGCCTGCGCACAGCATTCTTCGAACTGATTCTTATTGCTTCCTCTCTCTTTCCATTTGAGTTTGAGACAGATATTGAAGGTGAGACATCAGAGGAGATGATAGAGCTCCTTGAGAGCCTTTTGGAAAATCCTGTGGATGTGAATACCGCTACAAAAAAGGACCTCCTTTCTATACCTTTCATAACCGAAGAGATTGCAGATGGTATAATCAGGGCGAGAGAGACAAGAGGTGGTTTTGCTGACAAGGATTCTTTTAGGAGGCTGATCCCACTAATAATCTATGAAAGGATAGAGTCCTTTGTGGTTGTTATTCCACCAAAGGTTGTAAGTTCGAAGAATGCTGTGCATCGGAAACCTTCCATTTATCCCAGGGTTAGAGTCAGAACAAGGGTAGAAAACAGGTATCCCAGAGATGATAGAGTTGCTGGTAGTGCTCTCGGATTATACAACAGGATACTGATAGATTATGGACAGTTTAGCGGATGTATTCTGCAGGAAAAGGATGAAGGCGAGCGGGATTTTACCGACTTCCTTGCCTTTGGCGTGAAGGCGAAAAATGTTGGGCATTTAGAAGATATAATCGTCGGATACTACGGGCTTGATTTTGGAGAGAGACTTGTTCTTGCTTCTCCTGTTCTTACATTCAAGGGCTCACCATACCAGATGAGAAGGAAGGGTATCCATCTTTATACCATAACAGGTGAGAATACGTACAAGAGGGGGATTGCCCTCAAAACGGAGAAATTTGGTTTGTTTGATATATCTCTTTTCTATTCAAACGCCTCACTTGATGCAAGAGGCAGTGATTCTGTATATTACACATATTCGGCAGACCATACCACATCTGCCTGGGAAGATATTAAAGACAGGGTAAAAGAGGTAATCTATGGGGGCCATATAGATATCTCGGGGGAATATGGCACAATCGGAGCAACATACTATCACGCATCTGACTACGACAGCAGTGAAAAAAGGTCATATTCACCAGCTTCGGTAAATTTCAGCATTCCCGGAGGTAGAGTTGCTTTCTTTGGGGAGATTGCGTACTCAAGAGATTTTGCAGCGGTGTGCGGTGTAAAATCTCGGGGGGATAAGTTTATGTGGGATGTTGTCTTGCGCTATCTTCCGAGGTCTTTTTTCTCCCCACATTCATCCCCGTTCTCTGACAGGAGAATCTCCTCATACGGGTTATTGAATGACAAAGGTGT
>JAYENM010000029.1:0-5474 GCA_034722095.1 Caldifarciminota bacterium
AAATTTATAGTTGATTTTATGCTCGGCAAACTTGCCAGAAATTTGCGATTGTTGGGATTAAACACTGTATACATCAGACATTTAAACAGAGAGGATATACTAACTCGTTCTCTTGAAGAGGAAAGAATTCTACTTACAAGATCTCACAATTTTCCTAAAAGAAGTAACATATATATCATAGAGACAGATAACCCACTTGAACAAACAAAAGAGGTAGTTAAGGTGTTCAAATTATCACCAAACCCCTTTACACGCTGTGCGGTATGTAACCTGCCCATTGAAAAGGTAAATAAAGAGGATGTAAAGGAGAAGGTGCCACCATTTGTATTTAAAACACAAAATGAGTTCGCTAGATGTGCGGGATGTGGAAGAATATACTGGAAGGGTACACATTATGAGAATATCAGAAAGATGATAGATAAAATAATGGGGTAATGGGAAAGATAAGGAAAAAGGATAAAGGATAAATTAACAATTAACAATGCAAAATTGATTAGTTGGTTAGGTGGTTTGTTTGTTAGTTGGTTAGGTGGAGAAGAGTATGTCTGAATTGAGAGTGGCCATATTGATGTTGTTCCTGCTGTCCGGTTGCATAGGAGTAGAAAAAAGAGAAGGGGTAAGGTTGGGAAGAATATCCACTGAACCTTGTGTTAGAATACTGCTCGGAGATGGAGGAGGTATACAATCTGATGGAAATATATGTATTCACAAAGGAAGCAAGGTATATAAACTTTCTTCAGGCACAATACAAGTCAAAGATGGAAAGATTTATAGAGATGGACAGAAGGTCTTTGATATAACATCGTCTATCAGGGTAACATTTGGAAACAAAAGTTTTGGGTATAATGGTCTTCTCTACCGGGGAGAAGTTATTCTTACGAACTCTCTGATAATAAACAAAATTCCAATTGAATCCTATCTGTACTCTGTTGTTGCCTGTGAGTTTGAATGTGGTGAGATTGAGGCTATGAAAGCGGGTGCCTGTGCAGCGAGGACATATACCCTGAGACATTTGAAACTTGATAATGATTACGACCTTGTAGCCACAGAAGCGGATCAGGTATACAGAGGAGTGAATTCTGAGACAAAAAATTCCAGATCTGTCTGTGATAAGACAAGAGGATTCGTCTGTGTATACAGAGGTAAATTGATAGATGCACGATACTCATCGACCTGTGGGGGAAGAACTGCAGATTCAAAGGATGTTTTTGGAAAAGGAGAACCATACCTGAGAAGTCGTTCCTGTAACTACTGCAAGATATCTCCCCACTACTCCTGGACTTATAAATACTCAAAGCAAAATTTTCGCGAACTCGTGCAGGATAGAATTAAAAATCTTGAAGGCAAAGACCCTGGTCAGGTAAGAGGAGTAAAGATAAAAAAAAGAGACAAATCGGGGAGGGTAAAAGAGGTTATTGTGGAGGCAAAGAATGGTAGATTTACAATAAACGGTGAAGATATCAGAAAATTGTTTGATTTAAAGAGTAGGTATTTTGATATCAAATCAAAAGGTGACCGAATATATATTGAAGGCAAGGGATGGGGACATGGGGTTGGGATGTGTTCATGGGGAGCAATAGGTATGGCAAAAAAAGGAAAAGGATTCAAGGAGATATTGCGATATTATTATCAGGGAACATCGGTAAAGAAATTGTATTAAGAGCTGACGGCAGATTATATCGATAACCCAAGTAGACCAGCGAATCCAAGAAATGCGAGTGATGTAAGAGAAGCGGTGATAAATGCTATAGGAGAACCCTTCAATGCATCAGGTACCGGGGCAAGGTCAATCTGCTCTCTCATCCCCGCCATAAGTAGAAGTGCAAGCCCAAATCCCAGTGCGGTCCCAATAGAAAACACTGTTGCCTGAAGGAGTGTATAGTCGTAATCTATAATCAGAAATGTAATTCCAAGAATTGCACAGTTGGTAGTTATAAGAGGCAGATAAATACCGAGTGCTTGATAGAGTGTTGGCACATTTTTCTTTAAAAAGAGTTCAATTAATTGCACAAGGGAAGCTATAACGAGTATGAATGCTGCTGTCCTTAAAAATACGAGGTCGAGAGGCACAAGTAGGTAGTGATATATGAAAAATGTTATCCAGGAGGCAAGTAGCATCACAAATAGCACCCCCATGGACATGCCCAGTGCAGTATCTGTCCTTCTGGATACCCCGAAGTAGGGACATAACCCCAGAAAGCGCATAAGGACGATGTTATTTACCAGAAAAGCCGATAGAAATATGAGAAAAGGAGACATAATAGTCAATAGTCAATCGTCAATTGCTATGCGTGACTGCCCCTGAAATGGTTCATTATTCCCATAAGGGACGCTATTACCAGAAATCCTCCGGGAGGAAGAATCATAAATATTACAGGATTGTTCTGGAATCCTTGAGGAAAGACATTAAACCCGAAGAAGGTTCCACTACCCAGGAGTTCTCTGATGCTTCCCATTATAAATATTGCAAGAGTAAATCCTATTCCAGAGCCTAAACCATCCAGAAGAGAGGCAAATACACCATTTTTATACGCAAATCCTTCTACTCTCCCAAGTATAATACAGTTAACAACAATAAGCGGCACAAATACCCCTAAATTTTTATACAGATCTGGTATGAATGCGTGCATAGTATAATCAATGACAGTAACAAAAGTGGATATGATTACAATAAAGACAGGTATTCTGATGTTTTCGGGGATAAACTTTCTTATAGAGGAGATAGTGATATTTGATAATGTAAGAACAAATATTACTGCTATACCCATCCCAAGCGAGTTAAATGCAGTTGTGGAGACCGCGAGAGTTGGACATAATCCTATCATTAAGACCAAGACGGGGTTGTTCTTTAAAATTCCATTGGTGAAAGTTTTTGATTGCATAGGAAAGTGTAAAACACGAATATCACGAAATTTTTTTTATTTTTGAGATGTTTTTATACTATCCGTGCGGATCCGTATGGATTTGTGTGCATTCGATTGACCTGCCCCGCACCTATGCCCCGTACCTAATAGGTGCGGGGTGAATGTAATTCGTGGTGTCTTTTTTCTTGACATGGGTGCATTATACAATAAAAACTCTAAAAAGTCAAGTGAAAAAAGTATCTTTTTCTTGGTAATTATAGAACATTTGACACCGAGAAGTTGGAAAATAACGGTGACTTGCCTGCCCCGCTTTAGCGGGGGCAGGCAGGAGAGTGCCGTTATTCGTCACCTTTAAGGGTGACCGACCAGGTTACAGACCAGTGCTGGTTGGGTACTGTTTACAGTGCCGATAAATTTTTCTTGACATTTTTCTGTTTGTAGGTTATAATTTCTGTTGATATGCATTTTCTTGATTATATATTTCTTCTTCGACCCACCGTACTTATTCCCGGATGGATATTTTTGCTCCTGGGATATTATAGAGCAGAGGGGGGAATATTTCGTGTTACTCCTCTTTTTCTGCTTGGTTTTGTAATATATACGATGATTATGGGAGCGGGGTATATAGTAAATCAGATAGCGGACATAGAGACTGATAGGATAAATAATAAATTATTTATACTTCCGAGAGGACTTGTTTCTGTAAAGGCTGCGTATGTGGAGGTTATCATTCTGGTTGCGGTTGCATTTGTTTTATCATTTTTCTTTTCCTCTGTTTATAGAGTATTCCTTCTTCTGTCATTTGTACTCGGCCTACTGTATTCTGTGAAACCTGCAAAGTTCAAAGGAAGACCCTTTCTTGACCTCGTGTCTAATGCGTTTGGATATGGTTTTTTGGGATTTGCAGTTGGCTGGCTGACTATAAAAGATTTTTCCCTTAATACATTTATTTATTCAATTCCTTATATATTTGCGGTTGGCGCTGTGTTTGTGAACGCAACAGTACTTGATATAAAAGGAGATAAAAAAGCTGGAGAGATAACAACCGGGGTCTATCTTGGGGAAAGAAAAGCGCTACTGCTTGCATTAGTGCTTGTGGTTGGTTCTCTTGCATCATCGGTTGTTCTTTCGGACTTTGTATGTCTTCCTTGTGCTGCGATTGCATCTATTTTTTTCTTCTGGGCATATAGAGTAAAAAACAAAACGCAAAAACTCTCCTCATCAGAAGAAGAAACTTTACAGAGCATAAAAGGGGAGCGGGCAGTCCTTATCTCTGTACGATTTTCTGTTCCTTTGCTTGCCCTTGCAATTTGTATTATTTATCCCTGGTTTTTTGTATTGCTATTGCTGGTATTTTTCCTCTCGAGGTTTTACTATAAAAAGAGATTTAACTTTGTATACCCGAGTATTTAAAATAATCCTGAAGTCTATATCGAGTTATGTTACTGCTTTGTCTCATACTTTCACTGGATTCTCTTCTCGTACAGGGTATTAAACTCAGTTACGAAGAAAGGTACGACGAGGCGGAGGCTGTCTTTTTTAAAGTGCGTGATAAATATCCTGATGACCCTGCTCCGTATTTCTTTCTCTCTTCGCTCTATGTGGCGTATATGACCGATTTCGGGACGGACTCCTTGGAGGACACATTTATTGCATATATTGATACTACCCTTGATAAGGCAACCTGTATACTGAAGCGGCAAGAAGATGCCTGGGCATATGTCTGGAAGGGAGGCGGACTTATAGACAGGGCATATTATAGATTTGAAAATGGAGATATTTTAGAAATGCTGGAGGACGGCGTGAGGGCCGTGCGTGAGTTTAACAGTGCACTTGCAATAGATTCCAACATATATGATGCGTATATAGGTCTGGGTATCTACGATTATATACGATACAGGATGAAAAAGATGCTTCCATTTGTAAGCGAGGATAATGATTGGAAAGAAAAACTTGAATTTGCGTCCGATTCCGCTCGTTTCCTGAGGACTGCAGCAAAGAACACCCTGGCACTTCTTCTAATAGAAGAGAGGCATTGGGATGAGGCAATCACGATATCACGGGAATTATTGAAGGAATACCCGGATTCTCGCACATTCACCTGGACACTTGCAAAGGCATACTTTGGAAAGGAAGACTGGAGAAACGCAGAGGCGGTCTATAAAAGACTTATACATCTCATAAAGACTGGTCAGCCAGATGCTCCTTATCCTCTGGTATTTGCATTGGATAGACTTGCTGAGATATATTTTCTCGCTGGTGAATACGATAGATGCAGAATAGAGGCATCAAGGATACTTGATATCACAGAAGAATTAGGAAATAGATACAATGAATTCAGAAAAAGAGCGAAAAAATCTCTAACCCGATAACAATTGAAGATTGTTCACCACAAAGGACACAAAGACACTAAGAAATTGAAGATTGAAAAATTGGAAAATTAAAAGATTCAAGATTGTAGATTACAGTATTGTTGCGATGTCATTGTGTCTTAGCCTCATTGCGTCAATAACACAATAACTTAATTACTCAATTACCCAATTACCTAATAACTTAATAATTGACTCTATGACCAAATTCATGAAGACAGCCATAGCCGAAGCAGAACTT
>JAYENM010000030.1:0-5398 GCA_034722095.1 Caldifarciminota bacterium
CCCTCCTTACAAAGTCGGATTCTGTGTTTATATAAAGTCTTAGAAGGCGAGGGAGAACACCTTCAAAACCGGGTGCCCCTTCAAGTATTATACTTTTTGCATCTTTAGAAAGTTTCTCCCAGGGGGTGTGGAGCGAGAAATTGTATTCCCTTGACAGTGATTCAAGTCGCCGTAGAAGCCATCTACTTGGTTCTCCCCATGGCGCAACAGCTCCCTCAAGTATGGATAGTGACTGATCCTTTATGACAAGTTCGGGATCAATTCCAAGTTCAGTGCCAAGTCCGTGACAGGCGGGACAAGCACCATAAGGGGAATTGAAAGAAAATGTTCTCGGTGTGAACTCCTCATAGGATATTCCACAGAAGGGACAGGAGAGTTTTGTTGAAAATATATAATCTCTTTTCTCTGTGAGATTTTCTATTATAACAGTTCCATCGCCTTCTGAAAGTGCGGTCTCTACAGAGTCCGCAAGTCTTGAGCGAATATCTTTTTTCCCACGGGATTTTCCGAACATTACCAAGCGGTCAACAATAATTTCAATACTATGCTGTTTGTAGCGCTCAAGTTCGGGTACATCTGTAATATCATATATTTCCCCATCGACCCTCAATCTTACATACCCCTTTTTTGATAACTTTAAGAGAAGGTCTTTATATTCTCCTTTCCTTCCACGAACTATGGGCGCAAGAATGTGAAACCTTGTATTTGCAGGAATTTGGAGGATTCTGTCAACAATCTGGTCTATTGTCTGTGCAATAATTTCTCTTCCACATTTGTAACAATAAGGTATACCAATTCTTGCGTAAAGAAGCCTCAGGTAATCGTAAATCTCTGTTATGGTACCTACTGTTGAGCGTGGGTTTCTTGAAGCAGTGCGTTGTGAAATGGATATTGCAGGGGAGAGGCCCTCTATGTGATCAACATCAGGTTTTTGCATAATACCGAGGAATTGGCGGGCGTAAGCGGAGAGGGATTCTACATATCTCCTCTGTCCCTCTGCATACAATGTGTCAAAGGCGAGAGATGATTTACCTGAGCCTGATATACCTGTTATCACCACTAATTTATTCTTTGGTATCTCTACATCTATATTTTTAAGATTGTGGACCCTTGCGCCCTTAATAAGTATTTTATCGGGAATCATATTCACCACCAAGATACCACTTAGAATGTCAAATTTCCAATAAAATGTCAAATTCCAATACCCAACGACCAATGCCTACCACCTATCTTCGCTTGACATTTGGGTTTTGGATTTTTGTTGGAAATTGGAAATTAGGATTTTGAAATTTCTTATGATTTACTATTTAAATTATATCATCAAATCGCATAAATGTCAAGATTTTTCTTACCCTGTGGACTTCGTGACTTCTTGGATAGGCTCTTATACGTGATTGTTACTGGTTGCTAACTTTTTTCTCTTTGTAAGTATTTTTTACTTGACAAAAGACAAAATTTGTAATATAATGTTAGAAAAGATCCTGAACAATTTCATTTAAGGAGTGTATTTGGAAATGGAGCCACACCCCGCCAAAGGCGGGGAGTGGCCAAAAAGGAGGTAGGTATGAAGAAATGGCTCCCTATCGTAGGGGTGATGCTTCTTCTCTTTGGCTGTGGTCCTAAAGGGGCATCCCAGGAGACCATGGACCGCTTGGCTGAAGCGAAGATGGCCTGTGAATCTGCTGAGACACGGGCAAAGAATCTGGAGGCACAGAGGATAAAGCTTGAGGAGGAACTTGCTCGGAAGCAGGCAACACTGAAGGATTTGCAGAAGCAGTTGCAGGATATAGAGGGGCTAATTCCTCAAAAATAATATAGGAGGTAAATATGAAAAAGTCTGTAACAATTGTGATAGCTATCTTGCTGCTTGCTATGCCCTTACTTGCTCAGGAGGAAAAATACACGGAAGAGGAGGCTCTTCAGTTGGTAGCTGCTTATGAGGCAAGAGAGGGAGAGGCAAATGCAAAGGCAGAAGAAGAACAGGTAAAAATAGAATCCCTTAAAGCGCAGTTATCTGAACTGGATCAGGCTATAGCTGATATTGAAGCAGAGATAAAAGCTAAAGAGGAAGAAATTCGCAATACATACGTTGTAAAACCAGGAGATTGGCTTTCTAAGCTTGCGGAGTATCCTGAGGTCTACGGATGGGGTAATTATGCCAGATGGAAGGAGATTTACAACGCAAATAAGGACCTTATAAAGGACCCGGACCTGATCTATCCTGACTGGAAATTGAAAATACCGAGAGAGTAAATATTAGGAGGAGGGAAGGGGGATGAGAGACGAGGGATACCCTTCCCTTTTCGCTCTTCCCTCCTCCCCCATTCCTCATTATAGCTCGTTTTTTATTATTCTCACCACCTCTTCACCTATTCTTTTCTGTGCCTCTTTGGTTGATGCACCAATATGAGGAGTAAATGTAACATTTGGCAATTCCATAAGTTCTGAGACCTTGGGAGGTTCAACCTCAAACACATCCAATCCTGCACCTGTAATCTTACCAGTCTTTAATGCTTCAAGCAGTGCATTCTCATCTACAATACCACCCCTTGCACAATTCACGAGTATTACCTCTTTCTTCATTTTTTCAAATGCATTCTTCTCAATGAGGTGCTTGGTTTCGTCAGTAAGAGGTGTATGGATAGATATGTAATCCGAATCTCGGAGGAGCGTATCAAGGTCTACCTTATCTATACCTTCAGCTGTGGTATAAGGATCGTATGCGATAACTCTCATACCAAGTGCCTTTCCTCTCTTTGCAAGTTCTATTCCAATCCTTCCGAGGCCTATGATACCAAGTGTCTTACCAAACAACTCCACTCCCTTTAAAGCCTTCTTTTCCCATTTTCCTTCCTTGATTCCAACAGTACCTTGCACAATATGCCTCGACAAGGCAAGCATATGGGCAAGTGCAAGTTCTGCGACTGATATAGATGATGCGGCGGGAGTGTTTACGACCTTTATATCCTTCTCTTTTGCATAAGAGACATCTATATTATCTATCCCAACTCCGCCTCTTATGATGAGCTTCATCGTATCCATACTGTCTATCATCTCTTTCCTCACCTTTGTTGCAGATCTCACAACCATGCAGTCATATCCTTTAACTTTGCTAACCAGTTCCTCTTTTGGAAGAGAAGAAAGGTCGTCAACCTCTACCCCACATCCCTTAAGCTCTTCTATTGCAGTCTTTGCTATGGGATCGGCAATAACTACCTTCATAAAACCTCCAATGTTAATATTTTTACTTTAATATTTCCATTGCCTTTGCTACACCTTTCCCCAAACTAACTTCATAGCCGAGATCCTTGAGCGAGAGTTCAAGTGCCGATATAGCAGTTACAACATCAAACTCTCCCATATACCCAAGATGGGCTATACGAATGATCTTTCCTTTAAGCTGTGCCTGTCCACCTGCGACTTTGATACCGTATTTCTTATCGAGTGTATTCTTGAGTGCACTACCATCTATACCTGGAGGTACATTTATTGCAGTTACTGCATTCGCAGGATTTTTTGAGAATAAGGTGAGCCCAAGCGATCTGACTGCTTCTCTCGTTGCCCTGGCAAGTTTGGCATGTCTTTCAAGTGTGTTGTCTATCCCTTCCTCTTTTAATATGGATAGTGCCTTATTCAGAGCCACTACGAGGGATACTCCAGGAGTATATGCAGTCGGGGATTTTTTCTCGAGCGCTTTTCCCTGTTTTTTGAAGTCAAAGTAGTATTTTGGGCATTTTGAGATTTCAGCGAATTTCCATGCTTTCCCTGATACAGATGCAAACGCAAGCCCCGGGGGAAGCATAAGCCCTTTTTGAGAACCCGAAACACAGATATCAACGCTCCACTCGTCTGTGCGTATATCACATGCACCAAGTCCTGATATCGCATCTACGATAAGAAGAGTATTTTCTCTTCCTCTTATGATTTCTCCATACTCTTTTATCGGGAATAGTGTTCCAGTAGATGTTTCACACAGGGTTGTGAAAACAGCTTTTATGTCGCGATGCTGATCGAGGATTTTTTCCACATCCTCAGGTCTTGCATAATCTCCCCACTCAACATTCAGTGGAATAACCTCTATCCCATAGGCCTGACATATTTCGCCCCATCTTTCTCCAAACTTTCCACCCATTATGCATAGTGCTTTGTCACCAAGGGAGAGCATGTTTACAACTGCTCCCTCCATTGCCCCTGTTCCTGACGAGAGGAATGTAAGCACTATATTCTGTGTTTTGAATATACGCTTTAGGTCCTCACTCGCTCTCTCAAATATCTCTACAAATTCTTTTGTGCGATGGTGTATGATAGGTTTTGCTTCTGCAAGTCTTATATCGTCAGGTACCGGTGTTGGTCCCGGTGTCATAAGATACACTTTTTGCATATAGCCTCCTTGTGATTTGTAAGGCGTTGTGATAAATTTAACCACAAAGATGGTTAATTTTCGATTTATGATTGACAATATACTTTGTAAACTTTGTGGTTGGCTTCTCCTTTTCACCACAAAGAGCACAAAGAGATTCTAGATTGTAGTATATCAGAAGGAAAAAGAAAAAATGTAGGCACAAATTCAATTTGTGCTATTATTTTACTTAAAGTAGATCAAGGTCAGGAGACCTTTCCCACAGAAAAACATACGGGGTGCCCTTTTCTTTTGCACAGCATTCTTCGAAGCTTCATTTCTTTTGGGCAAACAAAAGAAATGAAGATAATAAATACAAAACATGTATATAATTTGGTATAAGTAGTTTTTAGTGCCAAATCTTTTATAATTACCTAGACTAATATACGGGCTATTAGGCGTGGGTCGGAGTCGAACCGACGAATAGCGGTTTTGCAGACCGCCCCCTTAACCACTTGGGTACCACGCCACAGTCAGCTAAATTCTGGGCATTCTTATTTGGAATTATAACATAAATTGAATAAAAAGTCAAGAAAAATCATTTCTTCTATCTTGCGACAGAGAAGCGCTGTCAGCTAAAAATAAATTGAATTTATCTATCCTTGTAAATCGGGGGAGATGGATCTTTGGCGTTATTTTAACATTTAGAAATGTCCCAAAGTGTTGTGATATTACCGAGACTATTATTTCAATTGAAAGGGTTATCAGTAATCTGGTAGCCGCAGGCTTCAGCCTGCGCATAAAAGATGCTGTTCTGGATTCAATTTGCGCAACTTATCCTCAGGATCC
Organism: Caldifarciminota bacterium; assembly: GCA_034722095.1. Classification (GTDB taxonomy): domain Bacteria; phylum Hydrothermota; class UBA3073; order UBA3073; family UBA3073; genus UBA3073. The sequence continues at coordinate 5,189 of JAYENM010000030.1, forward strand.
GCACGGATCCCTAGGATCCGCACGGATCCCTAGGATCCGCACGGAAAAGTTGCGACTAGCATGTTGAAATTTGACTTTTTGCACAGCCTGAAAAGGTTGCGGACACCGATTCAATTTGTATATTTTGGTACAACCCGAGTGGCTTATCATTGCTCGTAACTTTACAGTAATAATTTTTGCCGTCACAACACTTTGGGACAAAGTCTAATA
>JAYENM010000031.1:0-5270 GCA_034722095.1 Caldifarciminota bacterium
GGAATCTGAGCAGAAGGGATTAATTTGTTCGAAGAATCCGTATGGACCAGAGACGCTATAAATTTCAAAGAACAATAGAAGGCTGAAACAGCTCCTTTCAGGCTACCGCGGAGCGGTTTAGTTCAACTCATTTATATCTGACAATGTTGGATATCATTCCTATCCTAGAATAGATTTGACATTTTAACCAATTTTAAACCCCTTTCTCAAAGCGATCTATAGCTGACCCAGAGGGGATCTATGGAGATAATTATTATCGTTTGATTCTGTTGTTATCTCATTGATTTCGAGGATTATGAAAGGAATGTTAGTAATAATTGAAGACATTGGAAAAGTGCTCCAGGATAAATTGCCTTTAATATGTGTTATATGATGAAATCGGGCGGTTAATGTTTTTTTATTCATCCATGATGTTATTTTCCCTAGCATAAAGCTCGCCTGCCTGTGAAACGGGACATCTTGACCAACCAAGCCCACCTACGAGGTGGGACCGGTCTGGGACCGCTGAATGCAAAACGGAGCGTTTCTCAGGTCAGGTGCAGCGGCTGGTTAGGAACTCTAAATTTCGCCACAAGGAGGACTTGTGGGATTACGAATTTCCTGTTCTATTTGTTGCCGTCCAGCTTGTTGGAGATTTGGCGTGTATGTTACTGAATAATAAATAACACCTGTGCAGTTCCGCTTCCAACAATCCTCCCTGGCGTGGTTCATGACACGTTCTTGCACGTTGTGAGACTCACCTACGTCAAGAACCTTCCAATTGTCACCGGTCTTGCACCAGATAACATAGACACCAGAACGCTGTTCAAGCGAAGCGGGGTCCGTAAAAGCTCCCTCAAATGTGTAGCCCCATTTTTCAAAGCTCATGGCTCCCTCCTTTTGTTTAAAGTTTCCTAATGGAAGGCTCAACCGCCGTACTGCATAGCGGGCTACGGTCGGCTGGAGCGCCAGGTTAGATAAAAAATGGAATTACTGACCCCAATCCATACGACATTTGAATCTTGGTTCAGACGGGACACTCAACAATTCCGCAATTTCAAGATTAGCAATCAAAACAGCCATAGCCGTACAAAATTGGCTTAATAAGTCTGATTTGATCGCTCTTGAAAGATTGTCATGTAATCTTCTCCATAGTTTGTTCTTTTTGGCGATCTTGCTTAACTCCATAACTCTATCTTTATGAGGTGATTTGGATAGAGAAACCTTGTCAATAGAGTGTGCAAAATCATTCCTGATCTTTCTAATCATTTGGAGACCATGTTCAAAAGCGGAATTAATTAATCCTAAACGGAACGAAAGGGCTATTTTCGTTGAAAAAGAACTTAGAGGTCTTTCTGGATCGAACAGATTGTCAGTGCCACCAGGGTGATGTTGCATTATCCGTTTAAGTAGTCTTTCTAGTCCTAAATCCAGCCGGGCAGCACCTAAAACGACTGCTGAACGCTCGCCTTCTATTGCTAGTTCTCCGATAAAACTAGCTATTTCATCCGCAATTCTATTTGCTTGTTTTTCTGTATCGTCTATCACAGATTTTTCCTCCTATTAATTCATCTAATGAGGCACGCATTTGCGAGGTTGCCCCGGTCTGAGCGATGACGGTTTCGCCCACCTAACGAAACCGAAGAGCGAAAGCTGGCACGATGCTTGCCGCGACCAAGGGGGAGCTCACAAGCCAAGTGCCAGAGGGGCAATTTGGGTGGAGCAAGGAACGAGCGAAGCCGCAAATGCGTAGTTGGGCGAAGTTGATTCAATCAAAAAAATCGTATGTACCCAAATACTCGAGAGCCTCTTTTTCCGCACTCGTTAAAAGTATTTTGTTTTCACTAATATAGTTTGATAGAGCATTATGACATTCATTAACAATTTTAATTACGATTTCCTCCAAAAATTCCATCCATCTTTGAAAATCATTTTTACTGATAACTAGTGAATCAAAAAATGTGCTTTTTGAGGAAAGCTCTTCTCTTTTATTTTGCTTTTTGTATTTCATTGTTACGATTCCACCATGATGCACTAGTAGATTTCTATCGTTTAATAGATGATCATAGCTTATTATTTCTTTCTTTGAGAATGGTGAAATAGAAATAAGATCATTATATAAGCTGTTGATTTTTTTCGCAGATCCAAAGTCATACTTCTCTGACAGAACAAAACCCAACTTAAATCTCAAGCTTATTCCCAACGACAGATAATCTTCGATATTTATTGTTACGTCTCTTCTATGTTTACAAAAATTTTCCAAAATATTCGGACATATGTTAATTAAGGAGCTAAACTCATTTTTACAGAAAGATTCAAAATAAGCAACTAATGCAATTAGGCATATTTCATATATTTTATTTGCATTTAATGATAATCTTTCGCTTCCAGATATTTCTTTAAGCGAATCTATATCCATTTGAAATATTGCACCGGGAGGAACACCAGCGGCAAAAAAATCCAACGCAAAAATTGTACCGTCAATCATATCCTGCCTCTTATAAACCAAGAAAATTTGTCGAATCAATTTCAGATAACTCGTTTATATCTGGCAATGTTGGATATACTCTCTATCATCGAATAAATTTAACACCTTCACCAATTTTAAGCCTCCTTCTCAAAGCGATCATTAACTAACCCAGAGTATCCTATGGATAGAGTATTATCGTTTGATTTTGTTGTTCTCTCAGCGATTTCGTGGTATTATGAAGGGAATGTTAGTAGTAATTGGGGATATTGGAAAGTTTCCAGGATAAATCGCCTTTTATAGATCCGCTGTTAGCCGACATCCAAAAGGTGCGTGTATGACGCAACAATTGTTAAAATAACCTTACTTGTCTTTGTTCATCTTTCAATCTCTGCTCTGCAGTTCTACAATATTCTTCTGAAATGTCTATACCAATATACCTTCTTTTTAACTTGTGTGCTATTAATGTAGTAGTTCCAACACCATTGAATGGGTCCAGAACGATGTCACCTTGATAACTGAATAATTTTAATAATCTTACAACTAATTCCTCTGGAAACATTGCTGGATGGTTATATTTTTTCATATTACTTTCTGGTGCAATATCCCACTTTGCATAAACCCACTTCTTAAATTCATCTCCAGTAATATCTATCTTCGTGGGATCACCTGCTTTTTTGTGCGATTCTTTACAGAATACTTCAATAAATTCCCAAGTGTATTTCAAATAAGGCATACTTGGGCTTTTCCAACTACCCCAAGCAGTATATTTACAATTATAATTATGTTTTTCCCAAAGGATTTCGGCTTTCCAAAGTAAGCCTAATTCTAATAATTGCTTTGAAATAATGTGATGTGTAGGCATATAATCTGAAAACAATGGCTGAACATTGACACAGAACCTTCCGGCGGGTTTTAAGACACGATGACATTCTCCCCAGATTCTATTCAATTTATCAAAGTAATCTCGCCAGTACATAGCGTCTTTATTCTTATCATCTTTATATTCTAATCCAAAATTATATGGTGGTGATGTAATAATAATATCAACAAAATTATCTGGAAGTTCTTTTAATATAATCTCACTGTCATCGCAAATGATTTTATTTGCTATGCCAGAAACATCAATCTCGGTGACTTTGGATTTTATTGTAGTTAAATCTTTCGTTCCTTTTCGGATTTTCTCCTTTTGAGCACGGTCAACGACCTTTCTTTCTCTCCTTAGAAGTTTAGCGTCGGGATAAGTCATCAAATTTTTTTTATATTTGTCAAAAGGTTCCCTTATAACCCCCTTTATGATATTTTGATCTATAAGCATTGCTTTTCTAAATTGTTCAATTGCGTAGTTGAGCCTCTCGTCTCTCAATGGTTTATAATATTCAGGCTTATGTAAGGGTTTATTAATATCTCTGTCTCCATCTAACAAAGTTATAACTACCGTGTTTACCTCGGGAAAGAGTCTATTTAGAGTTATTACAGATTCACTTCCTTTTGCCTCAATATCTTTTCCATAATCACCACCCAAGAAATTTTCTAATTGAACTATGAAGAAAGAGTTTATTGTGGGTACGGCTTGTTTCAGCAGACTCGCATCAACCAAAACTCTCTTATACATAGCAACTTCAGTATAAGATTTACACTCTACACTAACTCTAAGCTCATCGTCGATATAAACATGTATATCTTGTGATAATTTATATACTTCATCGTTTGTCTTAATGACAATCTTCTTTTTGTCCATCCTCAATCGATCTTCATCAGAAGATATTTTTGACCATGCTATCTTTATAATATCTTTTGTGATATCTTCGACTATCTTACCCTTGGTATATCTCACAGCACCAGCCGTGTCCTTACCTCTTCTATCAGCGTAAAGCTTTTGTGAAGCAAGGATGGCTTTTTTATATCTTAACTTAATATCCTTAGTGCTTATCATAGTTCCTCCTCAATAATCTGTCGTACCAGATAGCGTATAACTCGTTTATATGCGACTGTGTCGGATATAGTCTATATAATATACAACACATAGGCAATTTGTCAAGCAAAAAACAGAACCAGAACATCAAAAATTAAGGAAAATTTAATCCTGCTTCGTCTTCTTACCTTTTCTAAGATTATACTACAAAAAGTATTCTCTGTCAAGTAAAAAAAATACTTTGGCGAACCGCTTTTAAAATGTTATCCGATGGGACAAAATCTTATTTTCTAAATCAGGAGGCTCAGTAATCTTACACTCTCGCAATCTCTTTCTCTACCTTCCCATAAATGTCCCGCCGCTTGCGGGATCCCGATATGGCGGGAAGGGATTTACGCTTCGCTTCAACAAATTCAATAGATGTTAAATGGTAGCACTATTGTATAGTGCTCCATAAAAGGCTGACGCCTTAACTCCAAAATTGGTTGGGTACTGTTTACAGTGCCGATAATTTTTCTTGACGGATAGGAAATTATACTTTTCAACAGGGACTGGACGAGACCTGGATGAGATTTTTTTATTTTATTCCAGATTTTTAGGGGTCTTGTGTTGCTTTAAGCAAACCTAAAGGTTTGCCCTACACCACAATAATAAAGAAATCAGGGGTAATCTGCGTTTACCCCGTTAAATAATATAGAAATAAACGCTAGAGTGATTACTAAAACGATTTTATTTAACGGGGTTAATCCCTGCCTGCCGGCAGGCAGGTGCGTCCAATTTTTTCCTGTTACGGAACACTTAAAAGTAGACATTTTGGGAACGCTAAAAGTAGACATTAGTTTTGGACATTGGAACACTAAAAGTAGATATTGAAATAAACATAGATTGCCATTATAGAATAAGAGGTTG
>JAYENM010000032.1:0-5169 GCA_034722095.1 Caldifarciminota bacterium
CTCAAGGAAAGGTTCAAAAAAGTAAAATAAAAGACTATGAAGAAAACACCATTCTACGAGAAACATATAGAAATGGGCGGAAAGATGGTTGAGTTTGTGGGATTCTATATGCCCATACAGTATAAGGGAGTAGTAAAAGAAGTATTGTCAGTGAGAGAGAGGGTGGGAGTATTTGACGTCTCCCATATGGGAGAGATAAAGATTACAGGTAGAGACAGAGAAAAGTTTGTTTCCTATATCACTATAAACGACCCCACAAGCCTGAAAGAGTTTCAGGTACAGTATTCCGCTATGTGTTATAAGAACGGTGGAATAATTGACGACCTTCTTGTATATAAACTTCCGGATTATTTCCTTCTGGTAGTGAATGCTGCGAATACGGAAAAGGACTACAAATGGATAGTAGAAAATGCAAAATGCAAAATGCAAAATGCAAAATGGGATGTAGGAGTGGAGAACATGAGCGAGAGTGTTGCTCAACTTGCGGTTCAAGGACCGAAGGCAGAGAGATTTCTAAAACCTCTGTTTGATATAGATATCTCCAGTATTACCTATTACGAATCAGCAATGACGAAGTTTGGAGGAACAGATATGTTAACTTCAAGGACAGGGTACACGGGTGAGGATGGATTTGAGCTCTATTTTGATACAAAACACGCCTTTAGTGTATGGGAGAAATTATTTAAGGAAATTCCCGACCTCGAATCTTGTGGTCTTGCAGCAAGGGACATACTGCGACTTGAGGCAAGATACTGTCTTTATGGAAATGACATAAATGAGCTAACAAACCCTATAGAAGCAGGGCTCTCATGGATTACAAAACTGGATAAAGAAGATTTTATAGGGAAGGATGCGATATTAAGAGCAAAAGAGAATATAACAAGAAGGCTTGCTGGCTTCGAAATGGAGAAGGGAATACCAAGGAGAGGATTTGAGATATACAAGAACGATAACAAGGTAGGGACTGTAACGAGTGGTGGATATTCTCCTACCTTAAAAAAGGGGATAGGGCTCGGATATATAAACGTGCCCTATCACAAGTCTGGTGAGACTGTGGACATAAGGATAAAAGATAGATTTGAACCAGCAACCATCATAAAAGGAGCTTTTTATACCAGGGGGTCTTATGGTGGAGGTTAGAGAAGGATTAAAATATACTGAAAATGAGGAGTGGGTGAAAATAGAGGGAGATATTGCTGTAATTGGTATTACTGACTATGCCCAGGAAGAGCTTTCAGATATTGTTGCACTGGAGCCCAAAAAAGTTGGAGAGAAGGTAAAAAAGGGAGAAACTGTCGCAACTGTGGAAGCAGTCAAGGCAGCATCTGATGTATATGCCCCGCTCTCGGGAGAGATAATTGAGATAAACGAGAACGCAGTTTTATCTCCAGAACTTCTCAACCAGAGCCCGTATGACAAAGGATGGATATTAAAATTAAGGATTAAGAACAAAGACGAGATCTCCTCACTCATGGACGCAGAAGAGTACAAAAAGAAACATGAGCAATAAAAACACCAAATTTAAAAATTACCACCAAGACACTAAGACACCAAGATTTTATATTTATTTCTCTCTTCGTGAACTTCGTGCCTTGGTGTCTTCGTGGTTAGGCTTTTGATTTTTGATTTTGTTATGATGCCGTATATACCACATTCAGAAGACGAGATAAAAGAGATGCTTGAAGCTGTAGGAGTTAAGTCTATAGAGAAGTTACTCTCAGACATCCCTGATTCTTTGAGATTGAAAGACGGACTATCGCTTCCAGAATCGCTCTCTGAGATAGAAATAGAAAGTTTGGCAAGGGATATTGCAGATGAAAATACCTCTACTTCAACTCATATATCATTTCTCGGAGGCGGCTCCTATGACCACTACATACCAGCACTTGTGGATACGATAGCTTCTCGTCCTGAATTTTACACCGCATATACGCCTTACCAGGCAGAGGTATCACAGGGTACACTACAGACTTTGTATGAATATCAATCGCTCATATGTGAGCTCGTGAGAATGGATGTATCAAACGCATCTATGTATGATGGGGCAACTGCCCTCGCAGAAGCGGTACTTATGGCGATGTCCATCAATGGAAAAAGGAAAGTACTGGTATCGGGTTGTTTGCATCCTCACTATATTGATGTGATAAAAACTTATGTACGAAAAGAGAGAGTGGAAGAAATCCCTGTAGAAGATGGTAAAACATCAATAAATGTGCTTAACGATATGATAGATAAGAACATCTCCTGCGTCGTTATTCAGCACCCAAATTTCTTTGGAGTTCTGGAGGACACAAAAGAGATTGGAGAGATTGTTCATAAGAATAACGCATTGTATATAGGATGTCCCCTACCTATATCACTTGGTGTACTTGAGCCACCAGGAGATTATGGTGCAGACATAGTGGCTTGTGAGGGACAGACTCTTGGCATTCCTCAACAGTTTGGTGGACCATACCTTGGTATATTTGCTACAAAGAGAGAATACACGCGAAAGATGCCGGGCAGAATCATAGGAGAGACAATTGACAGGGAAGGAAAGAGGGGATTTGTGCTGACGCTTCAGACGAGAGAGCAGCATATAAGACGAGAGAAGGCAACTTCTAATATATGCACCAATGAATCCCTGTGTGCGATAAGAGCGTGTGTGTATATGGCACTTATGGGTAAAGAGGGTATGAGAAGAGTGGGAGAGTTGTGTGTAAGGGGTGCTCATATACTTGCTGAGGAGATTGAAAATATACCAGGTTTCAATATAAAATACAAACCTTTTTTTAATGAGTTTGTTGTTTCAACCCCTGTAGATGCTGAACTTATTGTGAAAAAACTTATGTCGAAGGGTATATTTGCGGGTATACCTCTCGGGAGATTCTATAAAGAAAGAAAGAACGAACTTCTCGTCGCAGTAACAGAAAAGCGCGCTGATAAGGATATTAACTACTTTGTAGAGTCATTAGAGGCAGTAGCGACAGGAGCGACCTCCCAGTCGTGATAGTAAGGGGGTAATGGAATGGTAGATTGATTGTGGAACCATCTCCCACTGATATTTGATATTTAATTTTTGATTCCTGTCTGCCGGCAGGCAGGTTTTATATCTGAAGGGGGGTGATATGCGCGCGTACATAATGAGTATCATAGCGATAGTCGCCTTTATGTTCCACTTCTGGTACATGGGGGCAGTATACAACATCCTGTGGGCGATTGCTGGTTTCTTCAGCATATGGTCTATATATGACGGCGTAATAACCAAGATGGTCTCGGAAGAGAAAAAACATCGTGCGCTTGCGACATCGGCGGCGATCATAGGTGTTATAGTTCTTTTGGGACTGTCAATAAGTAAGGTTTGGCTCTTGTAGTAGGAGCCAAAAAAACGGGGTTAACCCCATTAAACAGAAGGTTATTTAACGGGGTAAACGGTGAGGAAACTCGCCTGCCTGACGGTAGGCAGGTAACGAAACTCGAAACTGGAAGCTTGAGATTGGACAAATACAGTTCGCAGGTCACAGACTCGTATGAGAACCGTTGCACAGCATCTCATACGAGCCGTAGGGCCGTATGGAACGGAGGCGAGCATCGATACCGATAAACGAAGAATGTAAAGGATTACGAATTTTGTGAAAGGCAAATCATCCTAAAAAGAAAGGAGGTGAAAAGAAATGACAAAGGCAGAACTCGTAGACAGAGTGGCCAGAGCAACAGGGCTGACCAAGAGGGCATCTCTACAGGCAGTGAATGCGTTTGTAGACACTGTCGCCGGCGCTCTTGCAAGGAATGATAAGGTCACCCTAGTAGGGTTTGGTACATTTGATGTGGCAACACGAAAGGCACGCAAGGCGAGAAACCCACGAACAGGGCAAATAATCAATGTACCCTCTAAGAAGGTCCCAAGATTTAGAGCGGGTACGGAACTGAAGAAAAAGGTAAGATAAGATGAGGAATGTGCCGAACATAAGGGGGAATGTAAAAATTTACATTCCCCCTTAATATTTACCGCATCTTCTATTTCACGCTGATGCTACTTCGCTGGTATAATACTCATTATACCTAGCAACTCTTATTGCCAAAATTAACTAACAAACCAACTTTTAGAGCAGATGCCTTTGAATAAGAAAGCACTTAATATTTAAAAACATCCGGGATATTGCCAGTTACTATCTTAACTTCCACTATAATTTTGTTCTCAACAACAAATGCTGGCCCTAATCCAATGTGAACTCTATAATAACAGGTTATTATTCGTTCTGTAAGAAGGTCTCTGTGTTCCATAATCCGTGTAATCTGTTTTTGTAATCTGTGTAATCAGACATCCTGATCTTTATAGGATGTCCCTGTTAATGCTGGCGAAATGTAGGATAAACAGGCGCAATGGAGTATTATATGCCGATATTTAATATACTCCACGCTATTGTCAAAACTATTCCTACTCCGAATAAACATCCGCTCATTTTTCCCATAGAAGCGGATAGCGGAGTTCTTGTTTCCTCTATACCATGTCTCCTCAAAGATTCAGCTACCTTTCCCTCGAATAATCCTGCAAATCCATCGGTTATTGCATCTCCTACTGCACCGCCAATAATAGCGCCCAACACCCCTGCAAAACTCGCACCTATAAGTGCCGCAGTTCCAAGAATTCCCGTATCTATCATGCCAAATACAATATCTGCGCCAGTGGATTTTACCGTTCTGCCTGAGAGTTTTAACGGTATCAGCGGAATCAGCCCCAGGAGAATCACAACAGGCCCTATTATCCTCACATGATATATTGTAAAAGAGATGACGAATACAATCACAATAGAAACCGTCAATACACTGATAAGCGCTGGTATAAATCCCTGTCTTTTCATATCATCTCTCTTCTTACTTTATAGTATTGTCAAACAATTAACCACAGAGAATGTTCAGTATTAAGGAATTACAAAAGATTCTTTTCTCTCCTCTCTGTAACCTCTCTATCATGCCTGTCGGTAGACAGGTAAGATCAATCTTTTTATCCTATCTTTCAACCTTTCTATCCACAGGATTCTACGAACATTGAAATTTATAAAGAAATTTATAAATTAAATAGGGATTTAAAGAAATTTTCTCTTCTTCTCAACAGGGAACTCAAGAGATTATAAGAGATATTTATTTATAAATTATTTTTCTCTTGAATTCTCATACGATCCCTGTAAA
>JAYENM010000033.1:0-5090 GCA_034722095.1 Caldifarciminota bacterium
GTGGTATTAGACTTGATGGTGAGATTAAAATTGGTATCTCTCCGTTAGACTCAGTTATTGAACTTGGAGTCCATTATTCAAAACCCCTGGTAGAGATTCTTTATTATATGAATAAAACGAGTTCAAACTTTGTCTCTGAACAGGTATTAAAAACACTCGGGGCTGTCTTTAAATCTGAACCGGGCACATCAGAAGAAGGAATAAATGTGATAAAAGATTTTATAAGCCAAACTGGTATTGATTCTACTAAATACAGAGCTGTTGATGGCTCTGGACTTTCAACCTATGATATACTCTCGCCTTCGCAGATTGTCAATCTCTTATTGTTTATGTTTAAGATCTTTGAATATCAACCTGAATACTTAACATCACTACCTGTATCTGGTATTGACGGAACATTAAGAAAAAGGATGAATGAACCCATAATTTTGAGACAGGTAAGGGCAAAGACAGGAACTCTAAGCGGGGCAAGCTGTCTTTCGGGTTATGCTATAACAAAGAGGAGGGAGATTGTTGCCTTTTCAATTATGATAAATAATTTTCTTGGTGATGTAAATTCTATACGAGAAATCCAGGACAAGATATGCAAGGCACTTGTCAATTTCTGAGCGTCTTTGCCAATCTTGGAACATCAAAATAATCTCTCATAAAAAACCTTGCCTCTCTTAGTAGTAGATATAGCCAGCTTAATGGGCAGATTTTCTCATCGGATTTAACAAATTCCAGTCTTACTCCTCGGGGGAAAATCTTTTTAAAAATGTAGACGCTTCTTGCTATATGAAATGGTGATGTTACAACAAGGCAGGATTTGAAGTTTTCTTTCTTTACTATTAGACCAGTGTAAAATGCATTTTCTGTGGTCTTTAAAGCCTCTTTTTCAATAATTGTGTCCTTGCGTGGAATACCGGAGGTTTCCTGCATAATCAAAGATTCGGGAACTTCTGTCTTGTTTGGTCCTCCTGAAAATATAACCTTCTTTGTCAATCCCTTGTTGTAAATTTCTTTTGCTTTCTTTACCCTTTGAGTTAAAGAATAAGAAGGGAAGTTATTCTTTTTTGGAGCACAACCAAGAACAATTACCGCATCCCAACCTTTGTTCATAGCCATAGATTTATTAAATTTGACCTTGTAGGGGCATATTATAATATGCCCCTACAATTTACCCCCAATCCTTCTTTGTCGGAAATTCTGTTTTCGCCTTCTTCTGTGATTACTCCACCCTCAACAATTTCTTTTTCTAATCCCAGATGTCCGTCAAGATCTGCGTATTTTATATTTTCAGTCGCAATTGCCAGGTGCGTTCCTGCGGTTATGGCTACCTTGGTTTCGCTCATACATCCGAGCATACATTTTATACCCGCTCCTTCTGCTGCTGCAGCAATCTTGGTGGCATTCATTATACCACCAGATTTCATAAGTTTTATGTTTATCAAATCACAGATATCTTCTCGTATTGCCCTTATTGTATCCTGCAGCGAATGGACACTTTCATCAGCCATCACAGGGATAGCTATCGAGTTCTTTACCTGTTTCATTCCTTGAAAGTCGTACGGTTTGACAGGTTGTTCAAGGAACTCAATATCATAGGGCTCCAATTTTTTACCTACCCATATTGCTTCTTTTACAGTATAGCCCTGATTAGCATCCACACGGATAGCCGGGGTGTAACCTATGCTTGCCCTTAATTGCTTGATCTTTTCAATATCCTCTCTGGGATTAAGCCCAATTTTGATCTTCAGGATTTTGGCTCCATCTGTAATAAGCTTGTTTGCCTCTTCTACAGTTGCATCTATAGACTTAATACCGATAGTTATGGAGATTTCTACTCTATCGCCACCACCGCCAAGCAGGGTTTTCAGCGGCTGTTTTGAAACTTTACCAAGTATATCCCAGAGAGCAATATCAACCGCACATTTAGCGCTTGAATTAAATGAGATTGCGGAGTTTACTTTGTTTATTAATGCTTCTATATTGAGAGGATTCTCACCCAGGAGGAATGGCTTCATTCTGTTCTCTATTATATTAATCACTGTGCCCTGTGTCTCACCTGTTATCTTTGATGATGGGGACGCTTCACCGATTCCGTAGATTTCAGAATCTGTTTTGATGACCAAAATCACACCCTCATACACAGTATGTGTTCCATAAGCAATCTTGAATGGTTGTTTTAATGGGATGCTTATCGGGATTGGTTTTATATGTATAATTTTCATAATTCCGGATTATGCATTAATCACGAATGGGCACAAATTAACATTGGTAAAATCAAGTAAATAGAATGGTTTTGTAGGCACAAATTCAATCTGTGCTATTGTCTGCACGATTTGAAATCGTGCCTACATTTGTAGCCTGTAGGGATAGGGTTCAGGGTCGCCGATACACAACACAACGGCGACCCTGCTTCGTCTACTGAAACCTTATCGCGTGATAACCATCTTGTTCGTTCTGTAAATGCCACCGGATTCCAGCTTATAGAAATAGATGCCAGAGGCTACCATCTGCCCATTCTCATCCCGTCCGTCCCATGTTCTGGTATAGGTGCCTTTTTCCATGTAATCATTAACCAGTGTCTTGACCAATCGTCCATTTATACTGTATATCTTCAGGCTTGTATAACCCGGGTTGACGGTGCTAAACTCAATAGTCGTCCTCGTATTGAATGGGTTTGGTATATTCTGTGACAGGAAAGCAACAGGAGTAAGGTTTTCTTCAATACCCACCTCAATTCCGAGGTCGCTAAGAAACCTTGGCATTATCTGATACCCTTCCCAGTGAGGTGAAGTGCCGTCATACTGTGAGGCTATTCCAATCACGTTGAAACGACCCGTTGGCGCATCGGTTCCATCTATATCTGTATACCTTTTGATATACATAGTCGCTGTATCGCCAAGGGTATCCACAATATTCACTGCTCCGTTAGAACCCTCGGCTGGGAAGTGATCTTCAGTAGTTACACTATCAATCTCAATGAGTAAACCCTCGTATGTTTCACCCACCGTATCTACAAGAGATGCACAACCTTTGACTATTGGAATGATAGACCAGAGCGTAGGTGCTCCCGAGGAGACAAGGGTTGCACTTGCGAGTTCGGTCAATCCATTGTAGAAATCAACAGTCCCTGTAACAACTATCTCATCGCCTATATTGACAGCCCCTTCCACAGCAGCATCGTATACACACATCCCCCAACCCTGGTCCTGGAGGTAGACTGTGGAAGTTCCAAAGACCTCATCAGCAGCGGTAACGATTCCCTTGATAGTTACTTCACTACCCAGCAAGACTGGACTGGCGTTCTCATCATTCTCTTTCAGGTAGCATATGGGCATAATATCGGGCGTAAACTCTATTACCCTCAGGTACTGCGGTGGATAATAGTAGCCATTTACAGTATCAACAACACCCTGATAGCCGGCTACCAGTTCGTTGTTTCCATCTCCATCAAGGTCACCAGCAGCAGCAATCTGGTTAGCACCGCCACCCACAGAGCCGATTATCCTATCACGATAAATCTCGTACTTGGTATAACTGGCGGGGTCAGTTGGGTTTGTCCCGGTATATTCCCAGTCCTGAATAGCGCCCCAAGTTGAAAAGTATATATCAGGTGCGTCACTACCTGTGCCATGGTCAAGGTCACCGGCTGCGAACCCGTAACCAGCACCAATGCCTTCTGCAAGTAAGTAGGCATTGGTAGTGTCGAGTGCGAGTGCGTCTGTGACTCCATCAATAACCCACACATTCCCAGTCGCATATCCGCCAAAGAAGAACTCGTCTGCACCGTCGCCATCAATGTCGCAGGCGATACCGGCCTTGATTCCGACCTCATCCGCAGGAGAGTATGTATAAGGAGTGCTCATAGCATAGGTGTTTGGTGCGGTGGCTTCTACTGCAAAGTAGGTAATATTGTTCCATACCTCACACATAACCTCCTTGGTCCCATCCCCATCAATATCCGTCAGTGCTACACTGTTCGGGCTACCTACAAAATCACCATCAGGGTAATCACTGGAAGTACGGCGCAGATCTAACTCTGTGGAGAAGGTATAAAAACCCGGAAAAGAACCGCTAACAGAGAAAATCCAGAAACGGTCACCTGGAAGTCCATTATCGCTGAAGGTCTTCCCATTCGAAGCAACAGCAATCTCTTCTCGTCCGTCGCCATCTAAATCATATACAACTATATTCTCCACTTTAAATCTCTCCACACTATCAACTTCGGTGATATAACGAACTGCAGCTGGTTCAGTTCCGTATCCATTATCTGTTGTCCCATCCCATTCGTAGATATAAATGCCAGCACTTTCTGCTATCGCGCTGTAGCTAATGACTGGAACGATAATCTCACCTAATTCATCGCCGTCCAAATCACCAGTTGTAACGGTTCTGACTGGGCTGGAATAGGTAGATGGGGTACCAGGTGAACTCCACACAAGTTCCAGGGTATTATCAGCAGTAACCTCGTATACATGAACCTTTCCACCATCACGATAATCAGTGACAATAATTTCTGGCTTCCCATCCTGGTCAAGGTCACTTCCAGCACATACTCCTCTGATATTGGAGATATCATCTGCCGGGTCGTTTACTGCAGAAAGCCCGAACCAGTTATCTCCGTCAGCGGCATATAATGAAACCGCTATCACCATTATTACTAATATCTTACCCCATTTCATACTTCCTCCCTTTTTTAACCAACAGAAACACAAGACTCACCACCTGTTCATCCCAAACATTTACCACCCCCTTTCCTATTCGAAAATAATCACCACACCTGTCTGCCGACAGGCAGAAAGACACAAAGTTCACAAAGAACGAATAAATAAAAATCTAAAATCTGGTTCTTTACACGGTGAATGTAGGCACGATTTCAAATCGTGCCTATACGGATCCTTCGGACTGGCACAAATTGAATTTGTGCCTACAAATCAGCACAGATTGAATCTGTGCCTACAAGTGTTCTGTAGGGATAACCCTTGTGGTTATCCGCTGTAAGTTCGTATATACCTATAAAAAAAACAAGGATAAGTAAAGCCCTATTCATTTCTTAAAATCTAATTCCAAGAGAGATTCTGTCTGTACGCCCCAGTCTTCCA
>JAYENM010000034.1:0-5056 GCA_034722095.1 Caldifarciminota bacterium
TGGACCATCTAAAAAACACAACAAATTATTCAATTTAAGATTCTCTAATATGAATCTTGCGACTATGTTCTTAACTACCTTAATTTTTACGTGTTCATTTCTCATTGCAGTCCTCAATTTGCTCATCTCTTGTGCGGATAAACCAGTAAAGTCTAAGAAATATATCCCCGTAGCACTCTCTAATTCTTTTTTGAGTGTCTCAATAAGCTTCTGCTTCCCTTCCTTTTTCATTTACGCCTCCTATCCAGTAATACTGTATAGATATCCAGCCTTAACTCTTTAATGCTTTGTTGTTTTTTGACGTTGATTTGTGCTGGTAAATTAAAGTTATTGAGTTATTAGGTTATTAAGTCATTGAGGCTGAACAGGCAACGACTTATCCTTCAATCATAATGCTCGGTCCCATTGTTGAAGACAGGTAAAGAGACTTTATGTATGTCCCTTTAATCTCCTTTGGTTTTACCGAGTTGATTGCAGCAATCGCTTCTTTTATATTGGAAACAAGTTTTTCGTCGGGAAACGACACCTTTCCGACAGGCAGATGAATAACCCCTGTCTTATCCATTCTGAACTCCATCCTTCCCTTTTTGATTTCTGATACAGCACTACCTACCTCATTTGTAACAGTCCCTGCTTTCGGATTTGGCATTAACCCTCTTGGTCCCAGTATCTTTCCAAGTTTTGCTGTTTCTTTCATAACCGATGGAGTAGCAATGCAGACATCAAATTCAAGCCATCCGTTTTGTATTTTTTCTACGAACTCATCAAAACCTACCCAATTAGCACCTGCTTCAAGCGCCTCTTCTTGTTTGTCCCTTGTCAATACCAGCACCTTTTTTTCTTTTCCTACCCCGTGAGGCATTAACACTATCCCTCTCACTATCTGGTCGGATTTACGCGGATCAACGCCCAATTTTACGGATAGCTCAACTGTTTCATCAAATTTTGCAGATGCAATTTTTTTTATTAATTTTACAGCTTCTTCAAATGTGTAGGTTTTGTCTTTATCTATCTCTTTTTTGATCTCTTTCATTCTCTTTGAAATCTTCATAGGGATCCTCCTTAATCTTCTTCTATTTCTAAACCACAACTTCTTGCTGTTCCTTCTATTATACGCATTGCTGCTTCTTCATCATAACTTGTCAACTCTTCTTTCTTCATTTCTATTATCTCCTTAATCTGGGATCTTTTTATTTTCCCCACTTTTTCCCTGTTTGGTTCTCCTGAGCCTTTTGCGACACCAGCAGCCTTCTTTAGAAGCATCGCTGCCGGAGGAGACTTCAAAATAAAATCAAAAGACCTATCCTGATATACAGTAACCACTGCAGGAATTATATATCCCTCCTTTCCCCGTGTTTTGTCGTTGAACGCCTTACAAAACGCCCCTATATTGACACCATGAGGACCTAATGCTGTACCTATCGGTGCAGCAGGAGTAGCATTCCCTGCAGGTATTTGAATCTTGATTTTTGCTTTTATTTTCTTTGCCATAAAACCTCCATAACAAGCCAGAAATTATCCCAATATATGCATTAACCACGGACGAACATTTATTCTGAAGAAGGCGTGATAGATATTGCCTTGCGGTGACCTTTGGTTCACAGATCGTATAAGAAGTTAATCTGAACGAACCAACTTTTTACATTGGCTCTACTTGGTAATAACTCAATTCAACAGGTGTTGGCCTACCAAATATTGTCACCATAACCTTCAATCTATCGCGATCTTGATATACCTCCTCAACAACACCTGAAAATTCAGCGAATGGACCATCTACAATCCTTACAGAGTCGCCTTTAATAAATGGTGCCTCTTGAACCCCTTCTTTAGTTTTTTGTATTCCTAATATGTGTGCAACCTCATCTTCATTATTTACAGGGTACGGTTTCCTACCAAAGCCAGAGAAAGGCATAACACCGGGTACATTCGACACGAGGCCAATCAATTCATCCTTTGGCTCCATTAGTAGTAAAATATACCCCGGGCATGTCTTTTTCTCGACCTTTGTTCTCTTTCTTTTGCCTATCTTTAGCACAGTCTTAACAGGTATGTATATCTCGTCAATATATTCCTTCAGATCGCGTATCTTTGTTTCCTTGAGTATAAACTCTTTAACCTTGTTTTCATATCCGACATATACATGTAACACGAACCATTGTTTCATCTGATAATCCCCTTTACTATGTTTGCAAATATGAGGTCAATTAACCCTACAAAAATAGCCATGATTATAGAAGCAGTCAGAACAACAAGGGTTGACCCAGAAATTTCATCCCTGGCTGGCCAGGATACCTTAAAAAGTTCCGTTTTCATCTCAATAAAGAACTTTTTAATCTTTTGCATTTATCCCCCTATGAGTACGGGCCTGGGAGGATTCGAACCCCCACCCCCTGGATTTGGAGTCCAGCGCTCTAACCAATTAGAGCTACAGGCCCCCTAAAGTTTGAAATCCCAAATATCAAGCATCAAAATTCAAACAATTTCAAATTTCTAAATCCCAAACAGTGTTTAGAATTTCGCCCATTGGTATTTGTTTGTTATTTGGAGTTTGTAATTTGCTATTTGGTTTCCTTATGTATTGTGTGTTTTCTACAGAATGGGCAGTATTTTTTATAATTCAATTTATCAGGATGGGTCTGCTTATTCTTGGTTGTGGTGTAATTCTTTCTACCACACTCACCACACTTTAAATTTAGCAATACTCTCATAAAATATCCCTTGTTAGAAGAAAAGAATTATTATTTTTAATTAGCCCACGACCGGGATTGAACCGGTGACCTCCTCCTTACCAAGGAGGTGCTCTACCGACTGAGCTACATGGGCGTTAGATATCAATCTTTTGAACGCCTTTATCCCAAAATATGCGTTAATAAACCATCTCAAGATCCGCATGGACAAAACAATAAATATTCTGATATCAAATATCAAAATTTAAATATCAAAATTATCCTCGGGATCCGTATGGACAAATCAAAAATTAAAAAAATACTTAGTTTGCTAGAATCAAACCAACTAACAGACTATCCAACTTACCAACTATTTTTGCATTTTAATATGTCATTTTGATTTTTGATATTTGATTTTTAATTTTTCAGTAACGTTCTGTGTTCATCTGTGGTTAATGTATATCATAGCGGGAGACGGGGTTCGAACCCGCGACCATCTGCTTGGAAGGCAGATGCTCTTCCATCTGAGCTACTCCCGCAAACCAGGTATCAGGTGTTAAATGACAGATGATAGATGTAAGAAATTCTCAATCTGATCCCTGAGACCCATTATCTAATACCCGTTCTGGGGAGGGAAGGATTCGAACCTTCGAAGGCTTCGCCAACAGATTTACAGTCTGCCCCCTTTGGCCGCTCGGGAACCTCCCCAAGATAACGGTAATCAGTGATCAGTGATCAATGATCGGTAATCGGTACCCCAGTAGATCTAAAATTGTATTTTCTTGTCACAGAGCACCTTTTAGCCACCGGAGGGAATTGAACCCCCGACCAACTGATTACAAATCAGCCGCTCTTCCTCTGAGCTACGGTGGCGAATTTAAAATTTATATATGTTCTCCCATACATTCCCAAAAGCAGGGTTTCAAATTTTGGGAAGACAGTCAGATTTAACTTAGATGACTTGGCATAGACATCTTAGAGAAATCAATTATAACACAAAAGTCCCGGAATGTCAAGAAAAAAAATACAAAAATCCAATTTTGTTTGACAAATCTTGAAAAATATGTTATAATGTTTTTATGTTCTTCTTCCCCATCTCAATACTTATATTTGTTATTCTGCTTCTTCTCGCGCCTATTCTTTTTTTTCTACTGCAAGCGGGAATAGTAAGTGTAGCATTTACAAAATTGGGACTTACACCGTATACAGGATTTGCGTTCTTTATATTATCCCTTATAGGTAGTGGAATAAACATACCCATAAAAAGCGAAGAAACACCGAGGATTTACCATGATTTTTTTGCTCCTCATATGATTACAGAAAGGAAGTGTATATACATTAATGTTGGAGGTGCGATATTGCCATTAATGCTGGCAATATGGCTTTTGCCTGGAGCAGAAATACTTCCTCTCATCATCTCTATTTTAGTTGTAACAGCCGTGGTAAAAGTGCTTACAAGACCTGTGAAAGGAAGAGGTTTTGTAATTCCCGCGTTCATACCGCCCGTTATATCTGCAGGTCTTGCTATACTTCTTGCAAGGGGTAATCCTGCACCTGTAGCTTATATTTCTGGTGTAGTTGGAACACTCCTCGGCGCTGATATACTCAATCTTGGCAAAATTTATAAACTTGAATCAAATTTTGTTAGCATAGGTGGGGCAGGAATATTTGACGGTATCTATCTCGTAGGAATAATCTCTGTGCTTCTTGCATAACGAATTAAAAGAAAAGGGCACGGATTATCGGCATCAGGCCATACGGCTCGTACGAGAGATGCCTCCCACAAATAAATCTTGCAATCTGCCTGAAAAACATAATGGGGATTAAATTCATAGCAGCACTTTCAACCAGCTAAGGTTAAAGCTTTTATAATTACTCATTTTATTCTATGCAGATTGGAGATAGGTTTACAGCAGAGATAGTGGATTTTGCCTACTATCAAGAGAGTGGTGTAGCAAAGGTAGACGGGTTTGTCATTTTTATTCCGTGGACTCTACCAGGAGATATAGTAGAGGCATATGTAAGGGATATAAAAGCGAATTTTGGATTCGCAGAGCTTATTGAAATAAAAAAGCCGTCCAATGGTAGAGTGTCTCCCCTCTGTCCTGTTTTTTCAATATGTGGAGGATGTACTCTCCAGAATCTTGCATATGAACATCAGGTTGCACTCAAAGAAAAATATGTGATAGGTTCCCTGAAACGCATTGCACATATAGAGCCCTCATCAGTTGATATTCTCTCGATAGTGAAATCCCCTCAAATATGGTATTACAGAAACAAAATGGAATTCGTATTTGGAAAGAAAAATGACGAAGCGATACTCGGACTTCATAAGAGGGGTTCCTACAAGGAATATGTTGATGTAAAGGAATGTTTTATCTTTTCAAAGT
>JAYENM010000035.1:0-5023 GCA_034722095.1 Caldifarciminota bacterium
ACGATATACTTCCCGTTGATTGTGAAAGAGGCGCTTATGATAGAGCCTACAGAGACAGAATCAAAAGATACACTGGATAGATTTGTGGATGCTATGATAAGGATACAGAAAGAGGCAAAGCAATCCCCAGATATTCTCCACAGGGCGCCAGAGAACACACCTGTCAGGAGATTGGATGAGATAAAGGCTGTTAAAGAACTGAAAGTCAACTGGTTCTTTCATTGATTGGCCTCAACGGTGAACGTTGTATAATTACCAGATTATATGAATAAAATTATTGAGATTATAAAACATGCATTTGCAATAGAAAAGAAAGATTACGATGACCTTTCTGACAAAGAGAAAGAACAGCTGGATAAACTCGCGAAGGGAATAGTGAGTCGAGGATTGACCACCCCGAGTATTATGTTCCTTGAGTCGGTGAAACCACTTAATTTTCTTGGTTCTCAAGTTATGCTCTTTTTCCGTCCTATAGTTGTCGCTATATTTCCAACCACATCTTATGATCGAATAGAAGCCATACTTGAGAAGCGCAAGAGTATAGAATGGTTGATTGTAAGGATTGAGGAGTTTGAGACAAGAAAGAATGAGAAAGTTAGTTAGTTGGTTAGTTGGTGAGTTTGTTAGTTGGTTGGCGTCTAACAAACTATCTAACTATCAGACTATCTAACTAACAGACTATCTAACTAACAGACTATATAAGGGGTTTTTATGGAAAGGCTATGGGCACCATGGAGAATGGAGTATATACTTGAACCGCACAGGGATGAATGTATATTCTGTGAAGCACTGAAGAAAGGGGAAGAGGGATATACCCTTGTGCGTGAGGAACTCGCATTTGTCATTATGAATACCTTTCCTTACAATAATGGGCATATAATGGTTGCTCCAACCAGGCATATCGGAGACATAGGGAACCTTTCAGATGAGGAAATGCTTTCTATCTCAAGATTAGTCAAGAAGAGCCTTCAGATACTGCAGGATAAACTAAAGCCAGATGCATTCAATATTGGTATGAATCTTGGGAGGGTTGCAGGTGCAGGAGTAGAAGACCATATCCATATACATATAGTGCCAAGATGGAATGGTGATACTAATTTTATGCCCGTCATCTCCAATACAAAGATAGTGTCCCAGGCTTTAGAGGAAACATATCGTATTCTAAAAGAGGGGTTTAGTAAAATCAAGGGTTAGAGTTTTCCTATGGAATGGATTTCACATCCCCGTATAGAAAATAAGAAAAAAACCACATTTCTTGTAATATTCCTTGTAGTGTTACTGGTAGGATTGTACATATGGTTTAAGTTGTGGGGTCTTGTAATTGGTATTGTGCTTATTGGTAGCGCTGTGTATCCGTATTTCATTCCTACAAGGTATGAGTTTAATGAAGAATATATAATTATAAAAGGGGTTTTTATGCAGCAGAAAAAACAGTGGAGGGAGTTCAGAAGTTTTTATCCCGATAGGAACGGGATTTTTCTCTCTCCATTCCCTAAACCGACAAGACTGGAAAATTACAGGGGAATATATATAAGGTTCGGAGATAAGCGTGATGATGTGATGGAGTTTGTAAAGCGGAAAATCAAAGCAGAAAGGGAGGAAGTATGATAAGGTTGATGGATCTTGGTGCAGAATACAGGAGGATAAAACAGGAGATAGATAAAGGCATAAGAGAAATTGTAGACGCACAGCAATTTACTAATGGTGGACATATAAACAGGTTTGAGGAAGAGTTTGCAAGATATCTCGGAATAAAAAACTGCGTGGGTGTTTCATCCGGCTCTACAGCACTTGACCTTGCACTTTTTGCACTTGGTATTGGAGAGGGTGATGAGGTAATTGTTCCAAGTTTTACATTTATTGCCACCGCAGAGGCAGTTTCGCATGTCGGTGCAAAACTTGTCTTCTGTGATTCTGATTACGACACACAGAATATAGATGTGGATAAATTGGAGTCCCTTATAACCAAGAAAACAAGGGCTATAATACCTGTGCATCTCTACGGTAGTCCCTGTGATATGGACAGAATTATGGAGTTGGCGAGGGAATATGGACTTAAGGTAATTGAAGACGCTGCCCAGGCACAGGGAGCGATGTATAAGGAAAAAAAGGTATCTGCAATCGGAGATGCCGGGTGTTTTAGTTTTTACCCTGCCAAGAATCTCGGAGCATATGGGCATGCAGGAGCAATGGTAACCGATGACGATGAACTGGCAGATAAGGTAAGATTGCTTGCCAATCACGGCAGAAGGGCACATTACTACCATGAGATGATTGGTTATAACTACAGAATGGATTCTATTCAGGCAAAGGTTCTTTCTATAAAACTTGTACATCTGGAGGAGTGGAACGAGAATAGAAGAAGGCTGGCAGAAATATACACAGACTCTTTAAAAGATTTACCAATAGGATTGCCCCAAAGAGACAATGACAAAATTCCCGTGTACCATTTATATGTTATAAGAACAGATAGAAGAGAGGAACTTGCGGGATGGCTTAAGGAAAATGGCATAGAGACGAGGGTTCACTATTCGCTTCCACTACATTTACAACCCGCATACAAACACCTTGGATATAAAGATGGAGACCTTCCTGTGTCGGAGAGACTTGCAAAAGAGGTCTTATCTCTTCCTTTGTACCCATATCTTGAGGGAGATAAAGCCCATAGGGTAGTTGAAAAGGTGAAGGAATTCTTCTCTTGAATTCTATTTGTACAGAAACTCTCTCAATTCTTTTGGAAGAGTTAACGATGCGCTGTGAATCTCAGGTGTGTAATACCTGAGCAAGGGGGAGGGCTCTCTATGGGTGGATGCCGGAGAGATGGTATCTGATGCAAACATAAAACTCCATATACCACCGGGATAGGTAGGTATGGGAGCTATGTATGGTTTTACAGTTCTAAATATAGAATTAAGCCTCTTTAAGTAATCTCTTATGAATTTCTTATGATAAAATGGTGATTCTGACTGTGCAATAAATATACCATCATCTGACAGACCCTCTTTGCATCTTCTTAAGAATTCACTCTCCACAAGTGATAGTGCAAGACCTTCAGGATCGGTTGAATCAACAAAGATGATATCCAATCCGCTTCTGTTCTTTATCCATTTTGCTCCATCCTCATAATAGACCTTTACCTTTGGGTCTTCAAGCCAGGAGCAACCAAATATCTCCTTTGAAAGGGCGACAACCCTCTCATCTATCTCCACGAGGGAGACCGTATCTATATCATATTTCAGGATTTCACGGACTGAAAATCCATCTCCTCCACCTATCACAGCAATATTCTTTGGAGAGGGGTAACATACCATAGCAGGATGGATGAGCATCTCATGATATATATACTTATCTTTCTCTGTAAGCATCACTTTATCATTAAGTAATAATACCTTGCCAAAATCATATGTATCAATAATCTTTATATCCTGAAATTTACTTTTTTCCCTATGTAGTACATTCTTAACTCGTATAAGAATTCCTGCATTGGGGGTATGATATTCTACAAAGAAATTATTATTCATAGGGGATTTGCTTGTCTGGATTCAGGTTTTTACAATTCCTCTTACAAGGTGGGTTATCTTCACATCCTGTGGCAGAAATACGCCCTTCAGATAATTCAGGGCAAAATCCACATCGATAACATCGCTGCAGGAGAAAAAATCTATCGCAGCATAATTGTACTCTGGCCAGGTATGTACAGAGAAATGAGATTCTGCTATAATAACGACGCCTGAGACACCGTATGGTTTAAAATAATGAAAGTTGGAATCTATTATTTTGGCATGGGATAGACGGGCTGCCTCAAGAAATGCCTCCTCTACCTTCTTTGAATCAGAAATAATAGAAGGCAGGCACCCATAAAATTCTACTATGGTATGGTTCCCCAATATCTTTTCCAATTTTATTTATCTCCTTACTATCAGGGTCATCATCCATAAAAATCCCCTCCCAAGGATTTATATTATACCAAATTTTCGGGGATTTGTCAAGAAAAAACAAAATTTTATGCGATTGTTTTGAGTGCTATACAGGTGTTGTGTCCACCGAATCCAAAAGAGTTTGAAAGACTTGACTCTATTTTAATCTTTCTTGCCTTATTTGGTACATAATCAAGATCACACTCAGGATCCGGATTTTCAAGATTTATCGTGGGATGAGCTATTCCATCCCTCATTGACAATACGCAAGCTATGAGTTCACAAGCCCCTGCAGCGCCCAGCAGGTGTCCTATCATTGATTTAGTAGAGGATATAGGAACCCCTCTGGCGTTTTTCTCTCCAAGGGCAAGTTTTACTGCCATTGTTTCTATTTTATCATTAAGGGGGGTGGAGGTACCGTGTGCATTTATATAATCAACAGTTCCAAGCTCTGCTTCGTCTAATGCGAGTTTTATTGCTTTTGCTGCTGCTATTCCATTGGGGTCGGGAGCGGTCATATGATAGGCGTCACAGGTCATACCAAATCCAGCAACCTCGCAATATGGCTTTTTCCCTCTCGTTATTGCATGCTCATATTCCTCCAAAACAAGAATTCCAGCACCCTCTCCCAATATAAACCCGTCTCTCTCTTTATCAAACGGTCTTGATGCCCTCTCTGGTTCGTCATTCCTTGGGGATATTGCCTTCATATTTGCAAAACCGGCGACAGCTGTAGGGGTTATAGCCGCTTCTGTCCCTCCCGTTAACATCACATCTGCCCGTCTGTCCTTTATTATCCTATACGCCTCCCCTATTGCGTGCCCAGATGAAGCACAGGCAGATGCCACGCAGAAATTTGGTCCTTTGAGTCCAAATTCTATAGCAACTTCGGCAGAGGCAGAGTTTATTATCATCATCGGGATGAAGAATGGACTCACGAACCTTGGAGATTGGTTCAGTAGTTTTTGGTGCTGTTTCTCCCAGGTGTCTAAGCCCCCGATACCGGAACCTATAATAACTCCTACCTTTTCTGTATCCTCTTTTGAGAAATCTATTTCAGAGTCCTCCACTGCTTCTCTTGAAGCGCATATGGCAAACTGTGTATA
>JAYENM010000036.1:0-5014 GCA_034722095.1 Caldifarciminota bacterium
TATTTTTTAAACCTTTCCTCTACTATTCTTGTGCCGTCTTTTACACTCATTCCCGCGATATTTATTACATCCAGCATCTCCCATGCAATTAATGGCGCCTCTTCAAATGGTTGTTCAGATGCGGCTCTGGATACATACTGAATAAAGATCTCTCCATTAGATGTGACAGGCTGTTGATAGGAGAAACTCACACTCCCATAAACACTTATCAGGAGTATGTCACCTTCCGAAATAATGTAATCATCTATGCTTATTGAACACAGAACAGAAAGAAGTAGCAGAAAGCTCATAAGTTCCTCCTTAAAAACCCGTACCAGTTTCTCTCAAAGGTTTTGAATTCCTCTCTTGTTTTTATTTCCTCCCACCATTCTCTATTCTCTACATACCAGTCAACGGTTCTTTTTAACCCTTCATCAAACTCCACTACAGGTTGCCAGCCTAGCAGCGTTTTCGCCTTACCATACGAGGCGACGAGCCTCTTCACATGGCCGGGTCTATCAGAAACCCTCCCAATTAGACCTCTATCTTTTCCAAGAATCTCAAGAATCTTCTCTGCGATATAGTTTACAGAGAAATCCTCTCCTGTTCCAAGATTAATGACCTTTCCTTCTATTCGCGACCCATCTACATCCAATGCCTTTATTATCCCGTCCACACAATCTTCGACCCATAGCCAGTCCCTTGTGTTCTCTCCAGAACCATATATAGGAAGTGATTTACCATCCAGTGCATTCGTTATAAAATAAGGTATCAACTTTTCTGGGTACTGGTTATAACCATAGTTATTGAATGGTCTTATTATTACACAGGGAAGATTGTATGTCACATAATAGGAATATACCAGTCTATCGGCCCCTGCCTTTGCAGCTGCATAGGGACTCTGTGGTTTTATTGGATGTTCTTCATCCATAGGTGCATATATAGCACTTCCATAGACCTCTGATGTTGAGATATGTATAAACCTTTTTATATCTGTATGTCTTGCTGCCTCAAGTAGTATATGTGTCCCTTTAAAATCCGTATCAACAAACGGGTCAGAGAGGTCAATTGAACGGTCTATATGCGTGTATGCAGCAAAATGAACTACTGTATCCTGGGAATCCATAATGCGAAATACAAGGTCTCTATCAAGTATATTTCCCTCTATAAATGTGAAATTCGGGTTATCCCATATATCCTTTGGAAAGTTTTTTTTGTTTCCTGCATATGTAAGGGCATCCAGCACGGTCACCTTGTATTCGTCAGCTGACAGACCTTTTGATAGCACTTTCTTTACAAAATTACTCCCTATAAATCCCGCTCCACCTGTAACCAATAAGTTCATGATAAAAAAACAAGTTAAAATTAACAATTAGCATTTCAAAATTATTGTCTGTATTGTCTTTACCTTGCTCCATTGCTAATTGTTAATTGCTCATTGCTAATTTTTCATTGATTCCTTACCCATCTTTTCTTCCCCAATCATATGGTATATCGTTCTCATAGGGGTCTATCCTGTATTCATCAGGATTTTTATAATCGTATTTTTCTGTCGGTATATTCACAGCTATCGCCTCATATTCAGATATACACTTAAACCCATGATAAATGAATGGAGGGATATGGATGAGGATAGGATTATGAACACCGCAGAAGAATTCGTTTATTTCTCCCTTTGTTTTTGAATTTTCTCTTCCGTCGTAGAGCACGACCTTCATCATACCCTGTATGACGGCCATATTATCTGACTGGATTTTGTGGTAATGCCATGCCTTTACTACGCTTGGATAGGCAGTAGTAATATAGACCTGTCCGAATTTCTCGTACAGGTCATCATCAGAACGTAATATCTCCGTCAACCTACCCCTTTCATCAGGGATTACTTTTAATCTCTTTATGATAACGCCGTCGATCATGGTTGTTTATTTTACCACATAAATTTGCAATTGTCAAGAAAAAATTAAAATTTTTAACAGGGATTGTAAGAAAACTTAAGAGATAAAGTATACAGACACAAGACCACCCCATAAAGTCGCTATGCTCCAACGGGGCAAGCAGACCAAAGACTTAAGACCAACAATTAGGGTTCTTTAAAATCTCATATCCGAAGGATCCGTATGGACAAGTCTCGTCCAGTCCCTGTTAAAAAAGAGAAAATTGACAGTGACTTGCCTGCCTGACGCCTGCCTGCCGGTAGGCAGGGTAGGCAGGTAAGAGATTTTTAAGAGACGAGTAGTTAAGACCGAAGACCGAAGACAAGAGACAAAGAAAGAAAAATCTCTTCCCTGCCTGACGGCAGGCAGGCAATGGATTCACTTCGTTCACCACAGGTCTCTTTAAATCCCTGTTGAAAAAAGAAATTAACCGTGCAGATAGCAGCACGAATTGAATTCGTGCCTACAAGATTCATCTATGTTGATTTGTGTTAATCTGCGTCCAATTTTTTCCTTGACATTTTTGTGTATATAATGTATAATACAAAGGCAGGTTTTAAATTAAACTTTTATGATATGGCTGTTCTTAGGGCAGAAAGTCTTGTAAAGGTATATGGCAGAAGAAGGGTTGTTGATGAGGTCTCGCTTGAAGTGAAAGAAGGTGAGGTAGTCGGACTTCTTGGGCCAAATGGAGCAGGCAAGACCACAACTTTTTATATGATGGTGGGTCTCGTGCCACCAGAGAATGGTAAGGTATATCTTGATGACGAAGACATAACAAGATTACCAATGCATCTCAGAGCAAGAAAAGGTATAAGTTATCTCTCTCAGGAGGCGTCTGTTTTTCGCAAGCTTACTGTAAATGAGAACATTCTGGCTATACTGGAGATATTAAAAGTCCTTAAAGAGGAACGGTTGAAAAAGACAGACGAGCTTATAAGTAAGTTCAGCCTAGAAAAGGTTAGAAAAAGTAAGGCATCTACACTATCGGGAGGAGAGAGACGAAAGGTAGAAATTGCAAGAGCCCTCGCTACAAATCCTTCATTTCTACTTCTTGACGAGCCTTTCACAGGTATAGACCCTATTGCAAGAAGTGACCTTCAAGACATTATAATGAGACTAAAGCAGATGGGAATAGGTATACTCATCACAGACCACAATGTAAGAGAGACCTTAGAGATAACCGATAGTGCATATATAATATACGAGGGCAAGGTGCTCCTATCTGGTAAGACAGACGAGCTCATAAATGATGAGGAAGCAAGGAGGATATACCTGGGAGAGAAATTCAAATTGTAGGTACCACGGATTAGAAAAATTATCCCAGAATAGGCATTAACCACAGATGGGCACGGATAATCACAAGATACAAACCATTAAGTTATTGATTAATTGAGTGTGGTCGTTATTTCCGAGCGTGTTCTTTAATTACTTAATTACCTAATAACCTAATTACAGTTTTTGGTATAATCTGTGGTTAACAACTAGGGGGATTTATGCTTGGATTTGTCTTTCCTGGTCAGGGTTCACAATATGTCGGTATGGGAAAGGATATATACGATGGTGATGATAAGGCGAGAGAACTTTTTAAGAGGGCAGAGAAAGCTCTCGGCGTGCGTATAACAGATATACTCTTTAACGGACCGCAAGATGTATTAAAAGAATCAAAAAATGCCCAGGTTGCAATACTTCTGCACTCTATTGTATGTTTCGAACTCCTGAAAGAGAAGAGAATAAGTCCTGTCTGCGTATCCGGACACTCGCTCGGCGAATATTCAGCCCTTTATGCAGGAAGAGTAATCTCCTTTGAGGATGTACTTCATATCGTTAGATTCAGAGGGGAACTTATGTCAGAGGCCGGGAAGAAGAACCCGGGTGGTATGTGTGCCGTTATTGGACTTGCTCCTGACAAGATAGAGGAGATAGTTGAAGAGGTAGATGGTATTGTTATTGCAAACTATAACACTCCTTTGCAGATTGTGATATCGGGTAGGTTGGATGCAGTGGATAAAGCCTGTGCTAAGATGTTGGAGGCAGGGGCGAGGAGGGTGATAAAATTGCAGGTCTCGGCGGCGTTTCACTCTCCACTTATGAAATCTGCATTTGAGAAATTCGACAGGGTATTGTCAAAAGTTGAATTCAGAAAGCCCAGGATACCCATTGCCCTGAATGTTACCGGGAAGTTGACAAAGGATGTATACGAGATAAAAGACGCCCTTGCAAAACAGATAATATCACCCGTGAGATGGACAGACTGTGTGATAGCCATGAAGGAGTATGGGGTAAATAGATTTATAGAAGTAGGTCCGGGAAAAGTTCTTAAAGGTTTGATAAAGAAGATACTTCCTGATGCAGAGGTAATGAATGTGGAAAGGCTTGGGGATATAGATTAACATAGTGAGAAGGATTACAAAGAACATCTTGTTTGTATTCTCTGGCGATGTCTTCTCTCGTGTCCTTGGTTTTTTCGCCACAATATGGCTTGCAAGGGTGCTGGGCACGCATGGATTTGGAGAGGTGAGCTTCGCTTTCACATTCCTTGGTTATGCCCTCCTTTTTGTAGACCCCGGTCTATCAAGTCTTGGCACAAGAGAGATAGCAAAGACCCCTCTTCTTTCCCGAGGTTACATAGGTAGGATTATTCCATTAAGATTTATCCTCGCTGTAACTGCTTTCATCATAATCGCAGTATTGACGTTTCTCATACCAACCATGGCAGAGGTGAGGCCAATTATCATCCTCTACTGTTTTTCTCTCTTCCCCTATGCGCTTTCAGTCGAATGGTTCTTCAGGGGGATAGAGGAAATGAAATATATAGGCATTTCAGCCGTCATAGCCTATAGTTTCTATCTCCTTCCCCTTCTTGTATTTGTAAAATCTCCTGAGGATATAAATTTCGTTCCTTTTTTCTGGTTTGTAGGAAGTATTCTATCTACATCATTTTTAGCACTTGCTGCAAAGAGAAAGAGGGAGTTGAAAATCGAGAATTCGCAATTAGAAATCACGGGCTGGGACCTCATGAGAAGAGCCTTGCCGATAGGGATTGGGACTGTAATGACCCAGATATATTTCAATTTTGACATAACGATGCTTGGATTTAT
>JAYENM010000037.1:0-23848 GCA_034722095.1 Caldifarciminota bacterium
AATTAAAAAGAGGAAAAAGATGCTTGTCTGGGGGGATGAAGATGTTGATGGAATGACCGCCGCTAGTGTCCTTTTTAAGGTGCTGGAGGATCTCGGTGGAAATGTCTCATACTGGATACCGAGAAGGGCTACTCATGGTATCGGGCTCTCTAAGGAGCGTATGGAGAGAGCTCTTGAAAATGAAGAAATGCTCATTATCACGGTAGACTGTGGCAGTTCTGATGGAGATATTGTCGAATTCGCCAAAGAACAAGGTATAGATATTATAATCACAGACCACCATGAGGTGAGACATCCGCCCAATTCCTTTGCATTTTTAAATCCAAAGGGCTCCTCATATCCATTCAAGAACCTTGCAGGGGTTGGTGTATCGTTAAAACTTACACTGGGACTTGTAGATAGTATTCTTGGAATTAGAACCGATGACTTCTTCCGTGTAAGAAAGGACCTGCTTCCGCTTGTGCTACTTGGAACTGTATCGGATCGTGTATCTCTCTTAGGAGAAAATAGAATTCTTGTTAAGACTGGTCTGGAGGCGTTCCCAAATGTCAATCAGCCCTTCATTCAAGCGATAGAGGAAGTTATTGGGGTTACTGAACCTGTTGTAGAGGAAATATTTGAGAAAATTACTTCTGTGTTATCTGCCGGAAGAGGATTGGAAACTGAGAATCCTCTCATGAGATTTTTCTTGACCGATAGTGTTGATGAAGCAAAGGAGATTCTTGGAGGACTTCTGAACGCCCAGCAGGTATTTGAGGAGGAATTTGAGGTTGTATACAGGGAGTGTGTGAGAAGGATAAATGATAAAGGGATAATCGTTCTGGATGGTGTGCCGTTTCAATTTTTAGGTAGCTGCGCATCCAGGTTGGTAAAGGAAGCAGGAAGACCCGCAATACTTATAGGTCATAAATTGGGTGATATTTATATTGGAGAAGGGAGAGCACCTTCTGACTTCAATCTTGTAGAATTTTTTGCTCAAAACGAGGAACTGTTCACAAGTTTCGGGGGACATAAACCTGCTGCAGGATTTTCGATAAAAGAAGAGCATGTAAAATCCTTTATTAAGAATGCATCTAAGGTTGAATATAAAAAAGAGATTAATAAGGGGGATATACTGGATATAGATGCAGTTGTGAATGTAGATGAATTCTCTGCCGATCTCTTTGAGGAGCTTATGCTTTTATCTCCATATGGCGAAGGTAATCCTAATCCAATTCTTGCTACTATGGGTGTAAAACTCCAGAAAGATAATAGTGGGTACAGATTTGCGAATATTTCTGATATTTCGATTACAGCCAGAGGAACGGTAGCAGTTGATAAAAGGATTGATATTGCTTACTCCATAGATGACAGAGGTGTCTTAAAGATAGAGGATTGGCGATAAAAAAATCAAAGTGCAAATATCAAAGATTAAAAATATCCCCTGACGATGAAAAATACCTTTAATTGGAAGACATCCTATAGATGTCTGATTACGCAGATTTCAAAGGGAGATTACACAGATTGTGGAAAATAGAGACCCTCTTACAGAACGCATAATAGGCTGCTGTTTCAAAGTGCATAAAGAATTAGAGGCCGGTTTTAATGAAAAGATATACCATAATGCGCTAAAATTATCATTTGATCAAGAAGAATTACGATATCAGACAGAAAAAGAGCTTAGTGTTTTTTACTTGGATAAGCTGGTTGGCAATTTTAGAGTAGATTTAATAGTGGAAGACAAAGTAGTTGTTGAGGTTAAATCTTTGGCAGGGAATATTCCTATCTACCTGTCGGTAGACAGGCAGTTTTTGAGTCTCAATTACTTTCTTATTTAAAAGCTTCAGGACTTCATGTCTACCTGTCGGTAGACAGGTTGGATTGTTGATTAATTTTGGTAATAAGGTATAATGAATATTATACCAGGAGTTGTGGAAAATCATAGCATGACAAAGGAAACCCCGGGACTGGCAATTGCCTCATTGATATGTGGAATACTTGCGTTTTTTATACCCTTCCTTGGGTTTATTCTCGCAATTCTTGCTATTGTATTTGGAGTGAGGGCGAGGAGTATGATAAGGGAAGCTGGAGGAGGACTTGGAGGAGAAGGTGTGGCACTTGCCGGCATTATATGCGGAATAGTGGCCATTGGAATGTCACTTTTCTGGGTATTTTTTATATTGAGTTTTTTAAGATTTCTGTTCAGTGTCCCTTTTATGTATCATTACTGGTATTACTAATTTATTTGTACAAAGATTACCGATGCTTTGCAGGGAATATACCAACCACAGAGGCAATGTCAAAAAGAATTAGACGCAGATTAATACCGATAAATTGTTAAGCTTGTAGGCACGATTTCAAATCGTGCGGATCTACAATAGCACAAATTGAATTTGTGCCTACAACAAAGAAAAGAATTGGACGCAGATGAACACAGATGTTCACAGATACAGATAGTAATTAGGTCATTGGGTAATTAAGTCATTAAAATATTCAATTATCAATTAGCAATGCAAAATTAGCAATTAGCATTTGTTGTTAGGTCATTGGGTTATTAGGTTATTGTAGGAGCGACTTCCCTGACTGCCGTCAGGCAGGCTAGTGGCGACAAGACTGCAATATGAGATCTTAAATCTCTGTGTGCCTTATTAGTAAATAATCCCGTAGGGGCGAATTGCCATTCGCCCACAATTTAACTTCTCTTTGTTCGCTTTGTGGTGAACAATTAGGGCATGATTTTAACTGTGCAGGCAACTATACCGATTGGACTCGGGCCTATAATTCCCTTGAAATAAATAAATCAGTGTCAATCAGCGTTTACCCCGTTAAATAGAACTGTTACAAAAACGCTCTGATATTTACCGTTACATTATTTAACAGGGTGAATCAGCGTCTAAAAACAAAGAAAGGGTTATGTATAATTTGTGAATAAACCACAGAGAACACAGAGTCTGCAAAGATAGGCCAGTAAAAGAAATGCGTTACTCTGTGGACTCCAAAATAGGGGGTGAATCCATCGGCTGACGGATGGGAACTCTTCCATACGGATCTTGAGTTAATTTGGTTTTTCTCTTTAAGACGGTAGGACTATAAGAATGATAAAAACAGGGACTCTGGCTCTATGACAAGTTTTAAGAGGAAATAGAGAGGTTGTATGAGACCACAGAGACTTAAGATAAGAATTAAAAATTCTGGTTTCTCTGTGAACTCTGTGGTGGATGTTATCCATAACAAAAGAAAGTGAGGGGGGCGACATGAAGGCAGTTGTAAAAACAAACCCTATCATTGGGGCAGAATTTCTGGATGTAGAAAACCCGAAACCCGGTAAAAGGGATGCGATAGTGAAAGTTCAGGCAACTTCTATATGTGGAACGGATGTACATATATACGAGTGGAATGAGTGGGCACAAAAAAGAATTGGGAAAGATAAACTTCCACAGGTGCTCGGACACGAGGTTGCGGGAGAGGTATGTGAGGTAGGAAGTGATGTAAAAAATATAAAGACAGGTGACTATGTGTCCGCAGAAACCCACATATACGACCCGAGAGACCTGACAGCCCTTCTGGGACAGTTCCATATAGGTGAAAGGATGAAAATTCTTGGTGTTGATACAGATGGTGCATTTGCAGAGTATATAAAGGTGCCTGAGGCTGTATGCTGGATAAATGATAGAGCGATACCGCCAGAGATAGCATCCATACAGGAGCCACTGGGTAATGCAACATACGCAGTTCTGGGTGAGGATAACGATGTTGCTGGCAGAAGTATGGCAGTAATAGGAGATGGACCCATAGCACTATTGGCTATAGGAGTGGCAAGGACCTGCGGTGCTACTCCAATATTCCATATAGGGAAGTATGACTTCAATATGGAGATAGGTGAGAAGATGGGCTCAGATCACCAGTTGTATGCAAATAAGGAGTTTGATAGAGTGGGTTATATAAGGGATAATACAGGGGGATATGGCGTAGATATAGTTCTGGATATGGCAGGCTCTCCACAAGCACTTGAAGAAGGGTTTAAGGTGCTGAGAAGGGGAGGAAGATTTACAGCCTTCGGCATACCTGCAAAGTCTCCTCTTATGATTGACTATGCAGATGGCATAGTCTTCAAGGGTGCGCAGGTTCACGGAATCTCGGGAAGGAAGATATTTGATACCTGGTACAGGGTGAGAAATCTCCTTGCATCTGGTAGGCTGGATGTAAGCCCTGTAATAACACATCTATTTACGCTCGAAGATTACAAGAAGGGATTTGATTTGATGATGGAAAGACCAAGAAAGTCCGCAAAGATTGTGCTGTTTCCCGATGGGAGTGAATTCAAGAAGGCAATGGATAGGAGAAACAGATAAAAGGTGTTAGGTGATAGGATGAAGTGTTACGCTTTTGCAGTGCCAAAGTTCTACAATTTTTGGTTAGCCTTTGTCCTGAAATTGGCAAATAACTCAAGACCTTAGCCTTGATAGTCAATCATAGGGGGGAGGTTACATTATAAAACATTGAGTGCTTTTGTATTCATTCACTTTGCTGACTCTAAGTTTTAATACAATCTTTCACTATCCTCTGAGATTCTCTAATTCTTCGATAACTGCGTTCAATTTTTCACGTGTCCTATCGGCTACTTCCCTTGCGTAATCTGCCCATTCTTTTTCCACTGGATTTTTATAGAGTTTTTCCCGGGACAATCCTGCCTTTTGGCTTCGTAATGAATTTCTTAAATCCTTGACATCTTCAACTATCTCTTTGATGCTTTTAGCCATTTCATACCTCCCCGTTACCTTACTTAGTAAATCTAAAATCTATATCAAACTTTTCTATAGTATTTTCATAAATACCTATTACACCTACTCTGCAGCTCTCTACTTCATTAATGTTATATATCGCGCCACATCCTATGGCTTTTCCATTTTTAGCTTTTCTTCTTACTCCAATTTTCATACAATCTTCCTCTTCTGGTATTTCTACCTTAAAGCCTATTAAATATGGTTTGTCTTTTTAACACCATCTTGAAATCTTACAACAAAATGATACACTTCTGTCTCACCGTAAGTCCTGTAAGGACTGTCTTGACGCTCATAAACAACTTCTTTTGTCTCTGCCCAATAGTAACAACCTTCTACCCCAAAGAAACACCCATCTTGAATGATCCCAAAGAGACTTTTATCGGGGTCCCAGACCCATTCCCCCTCTCTATAAAGTTCCTGAAAATTACCAGTATTAAATCCAATATCGACTGAATAAAGCACATCTTTCTTCCAATTACCTCCTTCAATGCCCCCCATTTTTTCGTATTCTCTCTTTGTAAGTTTCCTCACAGTGACATCTCGTTCACCTGTCTCTTCGTAAGGTGGGGGCCCTGGTGGTGGATATTCGTAGATATAATGAAGCCATCTATCTCCCCGATACTTTACTGCTGCAGCCCAATATCTTCTATAATAAAAACTTGTGGTTTTCTCGAAAACTAAGGCCGCCTTTTTTTTCTTGTCATAGACAATAGCCGTGTCCTTAAAAGCCCCCAGTCCAAATCTAATTTTCGCAATTCGTTCCTCGTCAGTTATTTCCCCTCCGAGCGTTATTTTGGAGAGGAAGTAGCCTCGTACCTCCCAAGGTATATATAATAGAGGGGATTGAAACAAATCCTCTATTTCTATACCTCTTGTCTCCATAAACTCTATCTCTTTTTCCGCTTTATCTCTTTCTATACCCAAGGAATCACCAATAATTCCCTGGGTAGCTCCTGTTGATGAAGAGAGAAAAATTATTAATATAAAAGCCTGTTTCATTTCGCATCCTCCCTTTTAACTAATAGAAACTTATCTATAGAACAGGGTATAATTTTGTTACTTTCTCCCGCTCCCTGCTTACCACTTTTTTAAAATCATAAGGGGCCTTTGTTATCTCGATGGTATATAATTTATAACTCCTTATAAATATCAAATTGCGCAGAGATAAAGCTGATTTGAACCCTTGTCACGACAGAGCTATCCCTAAGGTCAAGCCAGAAATCACCTTTAATCAAAACATTTCTTCAAATTTTACTACCCGCTAATTGTGTTACCCCCACTCTCCCAATAAATATGTCTTTGTCCACAGGCATCTCCATTTTTTCTTCCCTTAACACCGCGAGATGTGCCTCTATCGCCTCTTTTATGTTCTCTGTAGCCTCATCTACTGTTTCACCCTGGGAGTAACACCCCGGTAAAGCCGGTACCTCGACCCAATAACCTCCTTCAGTAGCTTTGTGAAATATTACTGTATATTCCATAGATTGCCTCCTTACAATAATTTAAGAAATTCTTCCTCTGTTAATCCTGCTTTTTTAATTGCTGATTTGAGTAAACCAACTTTAAGTTCTTTTGAAGCGGGAATAGTTATGATCTGACCATTTGGCATCTTGATATTAACATGGTCACCTTTGCCTTTTTTCTTTTCACCACCAGCTTTTACAAAGGCATTTATAGCTCTTTTTCCC
Organism: Caldifarciminota bacterium; assembly: GCA_034722095.1. Taxonomy (GTDB): domain Bacteria; phylum Hydrothermota; class UBA3073; order UBA3073; family UBA3073; genus UBA3073. Next base: position 6,452 of record JAYENM010000037.1, read on the forward strand.
TTAAGTCCTCTTAGCTGTGCCACTGGCATTCTCCAAATCTATAACCTAAAATTTCGGTTTTCCTTCTTAATCCTGTGGGTAGTATACTCATTTTACTGCAGATTCTTCAAAATGTCAAGAAAAAAAACATGGGACTTATAAAAGACCTCTAAGAGACAAATTATTCAGATACAAGACTACAGACCACAGACAACAGACTAAATGAAGACTAAGGGATGTCAACCAAAAGAGGCTTTGGCCTTATGTCTTAATTAAATTCTCATTCTGGTCTCGCCCAGTCCCGTTGAAAAAAGAATATTGAAAAACAAAAGTCTAAGCATCAACTGTCAAAGTCAACCGCAAGGGAAAAAAATCTTATTGTCTTTATGGTTGTTTCTTTAATTACTGTAAATATATGTTTATACTTCATAGGAATATCGAGAAAAATTTCAGAAATTTAGACTGTTCAACATTTCTAAACCCAATATCCATAGGGGTTTCAGAAACCTTATTTTGGGGAGTTACCCCCATTTTTAGAACATTTTTGTCAAAATCAGGGCATTTTTTGAAATGTTTCAGCGGATATGTCAGTAATTTTTAAAAAAAGTGTTTATATTTTAGACTTGACATCTCCTCGAGACCGTGGTATAATCTATTAGAGAGGAGGATAGGATGAGTGCAAAGAGACTACCGCCACAGGAGCAACTTCGCATAGTTTTAGAGGGTCTGCGAGGTGATGTAAAACTATCAGAGCTGTGTCGTAGAGAAAACATTTATCCCAATGAATATTATCCAAAGGATCCGTATGGATAGGATGAAAGATAGAGTTATTTCTGGCGCTATTGAGTCGTTAAAGAACAACCGTAAGAAGAAGGATGCTGAAAAAGAACAATTATTAAAAGAGAATGAGAAACTATTCGAAGAATCCTGTGGACAGGAGATTATTCTCAATCAGGCAGAAGAGATTACACTGTTAAAAAAAAGAACAAACTCGAATTACTAGGACAGGTCAGAGCAAACAAAGTAGATACATATACAAAGCAAGAGATCGTGACTGCAATAGTTGGGTCAAGACTTCCGAAATATAAGGCGTGTCGAATAATTGGTATTGAAGAAAGAAGATTTTACAGATGGAAAAGTAGATATAAGCTCTTTGGCATAAGTGGACTTGATAACAGAAGACATAATCCGAAAGTAGTAGTAAACCGGCTTCTACCTGAGGAAGAATCTACCATAATAGATTATGCGATAGCACATCCTAAACAGAGACATAGAGAGATTCAGTTTAATCTTGAGAGGAGAGGAGTATTTGTTTCATTCTCCAGCGTTTATCGGCGACTTAAGGAGTGGAAGTTAATAAAGAGCTATAAGTTAAATAAATCCAGAGGAAGAGGGTACGAGAGACCCAAGGCTAATTATCCTCACGAGATATGGATGGTAGACATCAGTTACATTCTGGTAAATAATAAGTTCTGGTATCTGATTGCGGTAATAGACCTCTATTCTCGGTATATTGTGGGTTGGGAATTATCTTCAAGTATGCGAGCAGATGACGTGAAGCGAGTTATAGACTTTTCACTATTGGAGTTTGGGTTCCACGATAGCGAAAATAAACCCAGGATTCATATGGACAATGGATCTCAAATGACGGCAAAGACTTTAAAGGCGTTTTTAAGAGGACTTGGAATGATTAACGAGTATTCCAGACCACATCTTCCACAAGATTCAGCAGAAATAGAGAGGTTCTTCAGGACACTTAAGCAGGTCGTAGACTCGTATGAGGAGAAGTCTATAGAGAGGAGTATATGGATCCATATGAAGCTCGAGATGGTATAGGTCACTTTATTGAATATTACAATCACAGGAGACCGCATCAGGGTATAGGGTTTGTAACACCATATGAGAGGTTAACCGGTCAGGATGAACATATCAAGAAAGTTCGAAGAATCCGATGGAAAAGGAAGATAAACTCTCTCTATGCTCAAAGAATACGGATGTCAAAGAACAAAGGTTTATTTTTAATTTGTCCCGAGGAGACTATGTCCTTGATAAGTCTAAACAAAAATATTTGAAATCACTGTCAAAAACCCTGAAACAATACATTTTTAGCTAGTTTTTGAAAAAGTTACCCCAAAACTTGCCTGTAATTTTAGGGATTTTATGAGCTGAAAGTAACAAAGTATAAGCACCATAGATTCCATCAGTGGAATCTAACTCTATATTATTTAAAGACTTACCATTTTGGTCATGTATAAAATGCTGTATCTATGGTTATTGAACATAAGGTAAACAGATTAAATTGTATCGAAAACTTTGATTATTGTACAGTCTTAAATTATATTTTTTCAGAAAATCATACAAAGTTCTATTTTTCAACGAATTGTTTTTTGCAACTCCTTATAATGGAGGTATCCCAAAAAGAAGAAAAATCAAGTTTTTCAATGATTTTATGAAAAAAGCTCTTGACATTTTACAAAATTGGTGGTAAAATTATAGAGGTAGTTTGGAGATCAGATTAGAAAGGTATCCGAACTCAAGATTGGGTATAAGTGAGATAAAGGAATATGGAAGAACTGATTAAAATAAGGAAAGGAGAAAACATCCCCAAAACACTTAACAAGAAACCAAAGATGTGGTAGGATTAAATTGAAAAAGATAAGCCTTGTGCATAAACTATATATAAGGATATAGAAATTTCAACAAGAGAAATCTTCACAAGCAGAAGGAAATTATTACCAGTTAGACTACAATTTCGTTTTATATAAGGGATTACCTTGATTCACAGAGAATCCTATTAACGAGACAGAACCTTTCAAAGATTTAAATTGTAAACGTACAAGTCCTTTAACTTGGTGATAGGTAAACGATGAAAAGAACAATAGAAATTATAAATGAGTTAAAGAGGGAAAGATTAATCAAGGATTATGTAATAGGTGGTGGTATTGCGACTATTTTTTATACTGAACCTATTCTTACTTATGATTTAGATGTGTTTATAATTCCAGCAGAAAAAAAAGAAGAGAAGAATCTAATAGTACTTTCTCCTGTATTTGATTACCTCGAAGATAAAGGTTATAAATGGAAGGGAGAGCACATTATCATAGAGGGAGTGCCCGTTCAATTTATCCCAGTTGATAAACTTGAACAAGAGGCTGTAAGGAATGCCAGAGAAATAGAATACGAAGGGGTTAAAACAAAGGTGATGAAACCAGAATACCTAATCTCTTTGCTATTAAGAGCAGGTAGAAGGAAGGATATTGACAAGATAGAAAGACTTCTGGAGCAAACAAAAATAGATATGAAAAAACTTAAAGATATTTTGCATAACTATGGTTTGAGTGAGAAATTCAAGCGTATTTTGGGGAGGAATAATTATGCCCAATAAGAAGGATGAAGATATAAAGATTATTATAAAAAACGGTAAAATAGTAACCCGAAGTGACTTGTTTAAAAAAAAGGGAGATTTCCATAGAGAGCAAGTGAAACTTCCCTTTGAGGAAAAAATAAAAATACTTGTCAATCTACAGAAAATTGCAAATAGCATCCGAAGGTCTGAAGAAAAAAAAATGATATGGGATGTCTTTTGAACCTGTCCTGTCAAGGTTAAAGCCTTAAATTACACAACAGAAAATATAAACGTTGATTGAGTTCACGATTTTGTAGTCAATTTTTTTTACGGTACTTTCACTTTTATCAGGAGGGTTTATGTATGGTAAGATAAAGGAAGACCTTATAAAGGAACTCCAGTCCTTAAAAGAGCAAGGACTGTATAAGGAGGAGAGAATTATTACATCTCCTCAGGGAGCAGAGATAGGAGTAAAACCCGATAAAGAGGTGCTTAACTTCTGTGCCAACAATTATCTGGGGCTCTCCTCCCATCCCAAAATTATCGAGGCGGCGCGTAGGGCTCTGGATAGATGGGGTTATGGTATGTCTTCTGTCAGATTCATTTGCGGCACCCAGGAGATTCACAAGGAGTTGGAGAGAAAGATTGCAGAGTTCTTGAAAGTGGATGATACTATCCTCTATGCCGCTTGTATGGATGCCAATGCCGGTGTATTCGAGCCTATTTTGGGTAAGGAAGACGCCATTTTCACCGATAAACTGAACCACGCATCTGTCATCGATGGTATCAGGCTGTGTAAGGCGCAGAGGTTTATATTTAATCACATGGATATGCAAGACCTCAAGGTAAAGCTGAATGAGGCAAAGAGTCCCAGATACAGGCTCATCGTCACCGATGGTGTCTTTTCAATGGATGGTGATATTGCAAAGTTAGACGAAATCTGCGACCTGGCAGATAGGTATGAGGCACTCGTGATGGTTGATGATTCACACGCGACCGGATTTCTTGGAGACACGGGTCGCGGATCCATTGAGTATAGAGGTGTGATGGGTAGAGTTGACCTCATTTCAAGCACTCTTGGAAAGGCAATGGGCGGGGCATCGGGCGGTTTTATTGCGGGGAGAAAAGAACTCATAGAGATGTACAGACAGAAGTCAAGGCCATATCTCTTTTCCAATACACTCTGTCCCGTTATAGCGGCTGCCGAAGTTGCCGCATTCGATCTTATTTCAGAGACCACAGAACTGCAGGATAGGCTAAAGGAAAACACAAGATACTTCAAGGAGAAGATGACGGAGGCGGGATTTGACATAAAACCCGGGATACACCCGATAGTTCCTATAATGTTCGGTAAGTATGAAAATGATGCGAAACTTGCTCACGATTTTGCAGACGACCTCCTTGAAGAAGGAATATATGTGATAGGTTTCTCATATCCGGTCGTTCCAAAGGGACAGGCAAGAATACGAGTTCAGCTCTCTGCCGCTCATAAAAAGGAACATCTTGACCGTGCCATTGATGCGTTTATAAGGATCGGGAAAAAACACGGCGTTATCGGCTAAAAGCAATCCCAAAATATTAACCACAGATATTCACAGATTATATAAGGAGTTAATCAGATAGTTTGTTAGTCGGTTAGTCTTTAGATAATAAGGAATTTCGTGTTCTCCGTGTTCTTCGTGGGAGATGGATTTCGCCTATGGTTTTTTTAAGTGTATTGTTCTCTCTCATTCCAGTACCTGAGGAACTCGTATATAACGCCAGGTTTGGACCCTTCCCTGCAGGGGTGATAAGGCTCTATTTTGAAGAGGTAAATGGCATATACAAGATTACCTGTATACAAAAAGCCAATGAGGGAATATCCCGTATATACAGAATTAACGATAGATACGAGGTTTGGGTCGATACCACATACAAACCACTCCTTTACGAGGCACGGATAGAACAGGGTAGGTATAGAAAGCACAGAAAGATAGCATTTTATCACTACAGGGAATTTGCCGTATATAATGATATAGATACAGTTGAACTCTCCAGTGATGCAAGAGAGATATTCTCTCTCATCTATTACATAAGAACGCTTTCTCCATCTCCAGGGGACACCCTTGTGCTGATGCTCCATGATGGTAAAAGGAACCGAGAGATAGCAGTACCTGTGAGTGAAGAAAAGATTGGCGATGAAACCTATCTTGTTATAACTCCTTTTGTGGAAGGCATGAAGGTATTTGGAGGACAGGGGTTGACCCTGTATTACAACAGTGATATGATCCCTTCCGTTCTTTATGTAGACCTTAAATTCGGGCATATAAAGGCAATAAAGAGACGGTAGAAAGTTGGTAAGTGTAGGGGCGAACAGCAGTTCGCCCGTACAATCATAAATTGTCAATAGTCAGGTTATGCTTATTCTTGCAGTAAATCCCGGTTCGACATCTACAGAATTTGGCGTATTTGATGATAAAAAGCCAATAATAAGGAAAAAGATAAAACACTCAGGGGATGAACTTGCAATTCCCATCCTTGACCAATTTGAAATGAGAATGGATTGTATTGTAGACCACACCAGTGATTATCTCCAGAAAATAAAGGTGGTCTCCTCAAGGGGTGGCATACTATATCCAATGGAAGGTGGCGTATACGAGATCAATAAGGGTATGATTGATGACGTAAGACATGGCAGGGTAGATGCCCAGCATGCTGCAAATCTTGGTATACTTATTGCACATGATATAAAAGAGAAGTTCTCAATCCCTGCATACATGGTAGATCCTATTTCCACAGATGAACTCTGGGAACCCGCAAGAGTATCAGGGCTCCCGGAAATCCCGAGATCGGGAAGGACACATTCGCTGAATGTTAGAGCACAGGCAAGAAGAAGGGCAGAAGAGATGAAGAAGCCTCTCAGGGATACTGCATTCATTGTGGTTCATATAGGCGGTGGTCTTACGGTAAATCTTGTAAAAAGGGGGAAAATCTGTGATGTGGCCGATGCAAGGCAGGATGGCCCTTTCTCACCAGAGGCATGCGGCGGTCTTTCAACCCCCGATTATACCAAACTCTGTTTTTCTGGCAGATATACAGAACAAGAAATGCTGAGATTTTCATACGGAGAAGGAGGACTTAAAAGATGGCTTGGCACATCATCCATAAAGGACGTTGAGGAGAGGATAAAGCAAGGTGATAAAAAGGCAGATAGTATCTTCAGGGCTATGGCATACAGTATTGCCAGGTGTATTGGTGGGCTTATGGTATGTGGAGGGAAGATAGATTCTGTGATACTTACAGGGGGTGGAAGCAAATCAAAACTTCTTGTATCACTCGTCTCTGAATACATATCCCCTTATACCACTATTGTAGTATACCCGGGATCTATCGAACTCGAGGCAATTGTGGAATCCACCCTGCAGGTATTAAGGGGAAAGGAGAAGATAAAAAGATACAAAAGTAGAGGTAGATAAGGAGGCGTTATGTATATTCTGGCTATAAATCCAGGTTCAACCTCTACGAAGATTTCTATGTTCAAGGATGAGAAAGAGGTTAAGAAGACCGTCATAAGATATGATAGAGACTCCTTTAAAGATAAAAAATCGGTACTGGAGCAGGTAGATACGAGGGGTAACGATATTAAGAGAGAGATAGAAAAATGGGGGATAAAACCTGACGGTGTTGTTGGACGGGGAGGGCTTTTTAAACCGCTTAAGAGCGGAACCTACAGAATAACTGAAAGAGTGCTTGCCGATATAAGAAATGGGAAAGTGCAGGGGGAACATATATCAAACATCGGTGCACTCCTTGCATATGACATTGCAGAAGAGTTTGGTATTCCATCGTTCTTTGTCGACCCTGTATCGGTTGATGAATTTGAGGAACTTGCCAGATTTTCGGGTATACCAGAGATAGAGAGAGTTGCCCTCCAACACACACTTAACATAAAGGCCTGCATAAGACAGATAGCGAGGGATAAAAAGAGAAAAATGGAGAAAATGAATCTTGTTGTTGCACATCTTGGAGGGGGTATATCTGTATGTCCTGTAAAAAAAGGCAGATTGATAGATGCAAACAACGCAATACAGGAGGGACCTTTCTCTCCCGAGCGTTCGGGTTCTCTTCCTATGACTGCGTTTCTTGAAATGTGTACCTGCGGCAAGTATACGGAATCATTTCTTTTAAGGAGACTTGTTGGTGAGGGTGGATTGGTTGCGTACCTCGGAACAAACTCGGCTGATGAGGTTGTTCAAAGAATAAAGGAAGGAGATAATTATGCGAGAAAGATATACGAGGCAATGGCTTACCAGATATCAAAGGAGATCGGAGCGATGGCAACAGTGCTGAATGGAGATGTGGACTATATAGTTCTAACAGGTGGTCTGGCAGGTTCGAATCTTTTAACTGATTGGATAAAGAGAAGAATTGAATTTATAGCACCTGTTATTATATATTCTGGAGAGAATGAGATGCTTGCACTTGCTCGGGGTGCATTAAGGGTGTTGCGAAAAGAAGAAGAAGCAAAGGATTACAAATAGCACAATCTTACAAAATTGAGACTTATCTCCATAGCAGATAGAAGGAGCAAAGTGAGTGTCTTTCAAAGACATCCTATAAAGATCAGGATGTTTAAATTATAGTGGAAGTTAAGGCAGTGACTGGCAATATCCCGGATGTTTTTAAATATCAAATGCTTTCTTATTTAAAGGCATCTGCTTTAAAAGTTGGTTTGTTAGTTAATTTTGGCAATAAGAGTTGCCAGGTAAAAAGATTGACTTTTTAATCTGTGTAATCAGGTATAATGAGTATTATACCAGGAGGATACTATGATATATGCCGTTATACTTGCTGGAGGAAGAGGAGAAAGATTCTGGCCCAAGTCAAGAGAGAGGCGGCCGAAGCAGTTTTTGCCCCTTATATTAAAGAAGACAATGCTGGAGGAGACGGTAGACCGCATTCTTCCTGTGGTTCCAGCCGAAAATGTGGTAATTGTGGCCACATCTGAGCTGGGTGATATGGTGCGAAGTCTCGTTTCGGGCATCAAAGAGTCGAATCTTCTGTTGGAACCCTTTGGAAGAAATACTGCCCCCGCAATAGCATATGTTGCCTCTTGTCTCCATAGAAGAGACCCTGATGCTATTATGATATGTCTTCCAGCAGACCACTATATAAAGGAGAGGAAAAAGTTTACCGCATCTATAGAGAGGGCAGTATCAGTAGCAAAAGATAACTGGCTTGTTACATTTGGTATAACTCCAACCCGTCCCGATACAGGATATGGATACATAGAAGTAGGAGAGGAGATAGAAAATGGGGTTTTCAGGGTGAAAAGTTTCAAAGAGAAACCCACAAAGAAGAGAGCAATGGAATTCCTTAAAGCAAAGAGCTTTTTGTGGAATTCAGGTATATTTGTATGGAAGGTAAAGACCATAATTGGTGAGATCAAGAAACATGCTCCATATATAGCCGAGAAGCTCTTCAATAACCAGAATCAGCAATTGGGATGGGAAGAACTTACGAAAGCATATGATGGTCTTCCCGCAATATCCGTAGATTATGCAGTTATGGAACGCTCACAGAGAACCGCTGTTTTGAAAGGAGACTTTGTCTGGGATGATGTCGGCTCCTGGCTGTCGCTTGAGAGACTTCTTGGTAAGGATAAGAATGGAAACACGATAGTAGGTAAGGCATTTCTTAAGGATTCGAGTAACTGTATTGTGTCAAACGAGAAGGGTATTACTGCCCTTTTGGGGGCTTCTGATCTGGTAGTAGTAAATACTGATGATGTGCTTTTTGTCTGTAAGAAATCTCACGTAGATAGGATAAAGAAATTTATTGAAGAGATGGGGGAAGATGAGCGGTTTAAAAAATATCTGTAATTTACTTTTTCCAATCTCAAGATCCGTTCCGTCTCAAGACCCGTATGGGCAGGATCCGTATGGAATGGACAGGGAACTTCTGCCTACCCTGCAAAGATAGTAATCAGGTCATTAGGTAATTAGGTTATTAAGCCATCGGTCATCGGTCATTAGTCATTAAGATATTCAATTAGCAATTAGCATTTATTCTTTTTTCTTTTTCCTTTTTCCTTGTTCTTGGTGTTCTTTGTGCCTTAGTGGTAAATAATCTGAAATCTATTCTATCTGCGTTCTCTGCGGTCAATTTCATTTAAGGGGGGTATATGGCTAATGTAAGACCATTTCAAGGCGTAAGATATAATACAGAAAAAGTAAGGATAAAGGATGTGGTTACGCAACCATATGACAAGATAACTCCCGTTATGCAGGAGACATATTATAAGAAGAACGATTACAATATAGTAAGGGTGATACTGCCGTACGATAGCCCGAATAAATATGAAAAGGCAGGCGAGTATCTGAGGGCGTGGCTTAATTCTGGTATCCTTGTACGGGACAAGACACCTTGTATATATCCTTATCATCAAGAGTTTACTGCCCCAACAGGAGAAAGAAAGACAAGGAAAGGTTTCTGTGCCATCATCAAACTGGAAGATTTCTCCACAGGTGTCGTTTTGCCACACGAGAGAACCCTTTCGAAGCCAAAAGAGGATAGATTAAATCTTCTGAGGGCAACAAAAACACATCTTGGACAGATATTTATGCTGTATCCTGATGAGAAAAACTTTGTCACAGAACTTCTCGCACCTGCGACCTCGCTTTTGCCTGTAATAGAGGTAGAGGAATCTTTTGAAGAGGGAGTAATACACAAGATATGGAAAGTAACAGATGGTAAAATAATAAATGAGATTTCCAAGTTTATGGCAGATAAATCCATACTTATTGCAGATGGGCATCACAGGTATGAGACTGCACTTTCCTACAGTCGAGAGAATCCTGATGCAGGTTATGTTATGGTGACATTTGTATCAACCTCTGATAAAGGGCTTGTTATACTTCCCACACATCGTGCATTATACAATATCAAGGTGGAGAAGAATGAATGTTTAAAGGCGCTAAATAATTACTTCTCTGTGAAGAAGCAACATTCGCTTGAATCCCTGGGTATCAAAAGGCATACATTTGGTCTTTATATAGATAGGGAATTCTACAGATTGGAACTAAAAAATAGCAGTATCATGGATAGATTCGTTGAGCCTGATAGGAGTGAGGAGTATAAAAATCTTGATATAACAGTACTCCATTCCTGCATAATAGAGGGGATACTCGGTATATCAAAGGAAAGTATAGCAAGGAAGGAAAACATAGAATACTTGCGGGATGCAAAACAAGGTATAAAAGGGGTGGATAGTGGTAGATTTTCGATGCTATTTTTACTCCCGCCAACCGGCATAGATGAGGTAAGGAGAATCTCTCAAAAGAGAGAAGCAATGCCACAGAAATCCACTGACTTCTATCCAAAGCTCATTACAGGGCTTGTGATGTGCAGAATTTAAGTTTGCCCACTAAGTACACGAAACACACCAAAAATATAAAGTATAGAGATAAGGTAATTGTCAAAGTTTTGACACTAACTGGTTAAAAATAGTAGTATACAGATTGATCCCCATTATGTTTTTTAGGCAGATTGCAAGGTTTATTTGTGGGAGACATCTCTTTGTGGGAGAGACCTCCCGGTCTCGACAGTCAAGATCAGGAGACCTTTCCCACAGAAAAACATACGGGGTGCCTTTTTCTTTTGCACAGCATTCTTCGAAGCTTCGTCCCGCATTTTGCGGGATGAAGGCTAAAAAACAGTAGCAATGATTAATATTGATGTAAGCAACTTTCTTAGTGTTAAATGTTTTATAATCGCCAAAAATAATAAGAATAAATAAAAAGGATTCAGTGTTCTCCGCGTCCTTCGTGGGAGAAATACCTACCCACTAAGTACACGAAAAATAGACCTTGTAATAAAATAATTTCGTGTTCGCCGTGTTCTTCGTGAGAGATATGGTTATGAATTTCAGCACAATATCATTTGATGGAAAGACAGTTGAGGTGCTTGACCAGACCCTTCTGCCATTTAAGGAGCTATACAGAAAACTCTCATCACCCGAAGAGATGGCAGATGCGATCAAGAGACTTGTTGTGAGGGGAGCGCCACTCATTGGTGTATCTGCAGCGTATGGTGTTGTACTATCTGCTCTTGTGCACAAAAAAGAAGGTATAACAGGCCTCAGAAAGGGTGTTTCAGAGGATATAAAACTGCTTGCAGGCACTCGTCCGACCGCTGTCAACCTCTTCTATGCACTTGAGAGAATGGAGAATATCTTACATTGCGATGTTAATTCTTCACAGGAGCTTGTCCATCTACTCATAGAGGAAGCAGAGAAGATACATAAAGAGGATATGCAGATGTGTAGCAGGATTGGTGATTTTGGAGAGCCGCTTGTACCTGATGGTGGTGTCATTATGACCCAATGTAACGCAGGGGCACTTGCCACATCAGGTATAGGAACTGCCCTTGCCCCCATATATCGTGCAAGGGAAAATGGGAAGAATGTGACTGTGTATGTTCCGGAGACAAGGCCACTTTTGCAGGGAGCAAGACTAACGGCCTGGGAACTGTCAAAGAATGGTATACCTTTTACCATTATCTGTGATTCTGTAAGGGGATTGGTGTTGAAGAGTAAAAAGGTGGACCTCTGTATGGTTGGTGCTGATAGGATTGCCAAAAATGGCGATACTGCAAACAAGATAGGTACTTATTCCCTTGCTGTTCTTGCAAAAGAAAATGGAGTTCCATTCTGGGTGGCAGCACCAAAGAGCACCTTTGATGAGAAAATAGAGACGGGTCAAGATATTCCGATAGAGGAGAGGGATAGAGATGAGGTAAGAAAGATTGCGGGCAAGAGGATTGCACCCAGCTTACCTGTCTTTAATCCTGCGTTTGATGTAACAGAAGCAAGCCTCATCACAGGCTTCATCACAGACAAAGGCGTTGTAAAATTGTAGGGGCGAATTGCTATTCGCCCCTTAATCTCGTATAATCAGTAAAGCTCTATAGACTACTTTCTATTTTTCTCATGTAAAAGGAGGATAGAATTATGGGTTTTTTAGCACCGATTGATTGGGGTATTATTTTTGGTTATATTGCATTAGTTATCGGGTTAGGGATTTATCTCTCTAAGAGAGCAACAGAGAATATGGAAAGTTATTTTGTTGCAGGCAGAAAATTACCTTGGTGGTTGTTGGGTACATCTATTGTGGCGACAACTTTTGCTGCAGACACACCTTTAGCGGTCAGTGGATTGGTAAGGACTCAAGGTATTGCTGGTAACTGGTATTGGTGGAGTGGTGCAATGGCGGGTATGCTGGGTGTGTTTTTCTATTCCCGGCTTTGGCGTAGGTCAAAAATTGTTACTGATACACAGTTTGCAGAATTACGTTACTCAGGTAAACCAGCGAGTGCATTACGTGGATTTCGAGCATTATATTTCTCATTAGTTTACAATACTATAGTTATGGGATGGGTTATGTTAGCTATGGCAAAAATATTGGGTGGCGTCTTTGGATTACCAAAATGGCAAGCAGTTGGGTTCTGTTTTATTATTGCAGTAGTTTATACATCTTTATCTGGCCTTTGGGGTGTGGTAATTACCGATTTTGTTGAGTTTTGTACAGCTATATTTACATCGATATTGTTGGCTATAATTGCAGTGAATAAATCAGGTGGTATAGCTAATATTTTAGCGAACTTAACTTCAATGTATGGTGTAGAAGGAGCCAAGGATATAACCTCTATTGTTCCTTGGCATTCAGCGCTATTGCCAATCGGATTTTTTTTCATCTACATTGGACTACAATGGTGGACTACAGGTAATCCTGATGGTGGGGCGTATTTTGCACAACGTATGCTATCAGCAAAAAACGAAAGACATGCACGATTGGGATTTCTCTGGGGTAATATTGCCCATTATTGTATTCGGACTTGGCCCTGGATAGTGGTGGGCTTGGTAGCAATAGTTACTTTCCCTCATCTTAAAGACCCGGAAATGGGTTACATCAAAGTAATGGTAGAGTTTTTACCTGCGGGTTTATTGGGGTTGGCATTGGCTGGTTTTATAGCAGCATTTTTATCTACCATTGATACTCAACTTAACTGGGGTGCCTCTTATTTGATTAACGATTTCTATCGCCGATTTTTAGTGAAAAATGCATCCGAAAAACATTATGTGAAAGCATCAATTATTGCCACCTTAATTATCGCAGGTATAGGTGCATTAGCTACATTTATGATGACTTCAATTTATGCTGCCTGGACAATTATAACTTCAGTTAATGCAGGAATAGGTTTGGTTTATCTTTTACGCTGGTACTGGTGGCGAATCAATGCGTGGAGTGAAATGTCCGCTATCACTGCTTCAGTAATGATGAGTGCCTATTTAGCTATATTCACATCAATAAAATTCCCTCTAACTTTACTCTACATTATTCCTGTCTCAGTTGGGATATGGGTAACAGTAACCTTGCTCACTCCACCAGCAAGTAATGAAAAACTGATAGAATTCTACAAAAAGGCTCGTCCGGGAGGACCGGGTTGGAAAAAAATACGTGCCCAGATACCAGGTACAGAAAATGACCATGTTGGCTGGAGCAATCTCAAAGGATTCATTGCTGCGGTAATTGCTATGTATTCAGCATTAATTGGTGTGGGGAAACTGGTTTTAGGACAGACATTAATAGGGATATTATCACTCTGTATTACTGGTGTAATGGGTTATTTGATTTATAGGGTTTTCACAAAAACTGAGGAAATCACTCCCGCCCCGTTAGGATGATCCCATTATAAGAAGTTCCTTCTTGCCATCCTGGCAGAGATTAACTTTTTCCTTGACTTTTTTTAATTTTCGTGGTATAATAAGAGACCGAGACACGGTTATTTTTTATAACACTAACCCGCTTTACAGGAGAAGTCAATGGGTAGAGCACATGGAATGGGATGGATACCAGATTATCCCGATCTAAGGGATTATACAACTACACACAAGCTGGTAGCTCCTATGCTTGGAAAGATTAAAGCAAAGCATAATTCCCTCCCCTCGTCTGTTGATTTAAGAAGATGGTGTCCACCTATTGAGGACCAGGGATATCTTGGTTCCTGTACTGCACAGGCAGGAGTTGCGCTCATTGAATACTACGAGACGCAGGCGTCTGGCAGGCATATCGATGCATCGAGGTTGTTTCTATACAAGACCACGAGAAATCTCCTCCACTGGAAAGAAGATACGGGAGCAACCATAAGGGCAACGATGGGAGCGATGGTATTGTTTGGTATTCCTCCAGAGGAGTACTGGCCATATGAAATAGATAATTTTGACCGAGAACCTCCAGCATTTTGTTACTCGTTTGCGAAGGAGTATCAGTCTATTCAGTATTTCCGGCTTGATCCCCCCGGCGTATCCGGGATAAAACTACTCAGCAAGATAAAGGAGAACCTTGCAGATGGTATCCCGTCTATGTTTGGATTTACAGTATACGATTCTGTCTACGAAGCAGAGGAAGACGGCAAAATTCCCTTTCCATCGCCTACAGAGCGGGTAATTGGTGGACACGCAGTTATGGCCGTGGGATACGATAATAATCTGAAAATAAAGAATAATAAAGGTGTTTTGCTCATAAGGAATTCCTGGGGTACGGACTGGGGTGATAGTGGATACGGTTATTTACCGTACGATTATGTTCTATCTGGGCTTGCCTGTGACTTCTGGTCAGTCTTGAAGAGTGAATGGGTAGATACAGGAAAATTCACTATATAAGCATAATATCAATTTATTTTTTGGAATATTTTAAGTAATTTACAGGAGGTTATATGCCAACGATAAATCAGCTTGCAAGGAAACCCAGAAAGAAGATGACATCACGCTCAAAGGCTCCTGCGCTTGAAGGCTCTCCCCAAAAGAGAGGGGTATGTACAAGAGTATACACAACTACACCTAAAAAGCCAAACTCTGCCTTGAGAAAGGTTACAAGGGTGAGATTGACGAATGGATACGAAGTAACTTGCTATATACCCGGAGAAGGACATAATCTTCAAGAGCACTCTATAGTACTTGTAAGGGGGGGCAGAGTAAAGGACCTCCCAGGTGTAAGATATCATATAGTGAGAGGAGTACTTGATACGGGGGGTGTTGAAGGCAGAAAGAAATCAAGATCACTCTATGGAGTAAAGAAGAAGTAATAATTTGGAATACTACTTTGAGATGGGAAATCTTTTGGAGCTACCTGTCAGAAGGCCAATAAACATCATAGCCAATATAAAAGAATATACCCAATGTTTGGGTAAGAAGACACTATTCTGTGGTTTTGAAACATATAGATACGCGAAATAAGTGATTCCGACGGAGAGTAAAGAAACAACCATACTGAAGAATATTGCCCTGAAAACCACTTTTATACGTAGGGAGGTAAGATTTCTCCCATGGAGCAGAAATACTCGCGAATGTCTCATTTCAGGCAGAGAGTTTACATAGAAGGAAAGCGAAAGGATAAAGATAAAAAGCAAAAACATATTTGCTGTAGCGACCCCTACTCTGACTCCTCTTGTCTCCCTCCATATGTCTGCAACTGCCTCTTGACCATATAGCACATCTATTACCCCATTTACCTTCGTAAGGTTTAGGGCAAGATTTTTCAGATCTTCTTCGCCCTTCTTTGATGGATATACACTGAGTACATACGGGAGGACAATCTCTTCAAGAGTTATTTCCTCATCTATGTTGTCTTTTAGCATTTTGATAATCTCAGCTGTAGCGATTTCTTCTACTTTCGCAACACCCTCCATATTCGTAATACTTCGCACAGTCTCATTTTTGTCCTGTTTTCGTTCAATAAATAGTCTCATCTCCACTCCATTAAGTTGTTTTTGAAACTCAATCTCCTTTTGCCAGTAGTAGAAGAGGCACAAAAAAAGTAGAAGGGAGGCCAAAAACATTGTTATTGTATGCTTCATAGAAGGTATATCCTCCTGTAGGGATACCGTTTGAGTACTTCCTCATCCTTTGTGGTCATAAAGACAGTAGTACCAAGTATATGCAACTCTGTAATAAGTTCCATAATTTCCCATTTCCTATCTTCAAGAAATGCTGTTGGATCGTCAATCATCGCCAAAATAGGTTTTTTTGCATACAGAATGGCAATTTGTAGCAAATCCCTTTCTCCCCTTGAGAGTTTTAGGGGTGTGATATCCTTTTTATCAAGAAGTCCAACTATATTCAATGATTCCAATGCTCTGCTTCTATTACTACCTATAACATAAAGTAGATTATTAACCAGTGAAGCGTCTTCGAAGAATAGAGGCTGTTCTAAAAATAAACCCGCCTTTTTTAATACAATGAGCCTATTTTTGGGTGAAATCCTTTTTGATGATACCCCCATTACTTTTACCTCTCCACTCTTTGGCAAGGTTTCGAAGCAAGCGAGTTTAAGCGCTGTAGTTTTACCCGCACCAGTTTTTCCCACAAGAAAGAGAAACTCTCCCTTATCTACCCTGAAATTGAGGTTTTCAAGAACAGGGGGTAAAGATACATCAATAAATTCAATCATTGAAGAGATATGGTTGAGTCTTCCTAATGTAAATTCATTTGAGTTATATTATATCATAAAAAAGAGAGTAAGTCAACTTTTTTCTTGATTATTCATTCCCTTCCGCCCATCTTTCCTTAAGGTAATTATAAAAGTTTTGGCACTAAATCATTTCTATACAAGATTACAGTAGACTTTAATAGTTTATTCAAATCCCCATTATGTTTTTTAGGCGGATTGCAAGATTTATTTGTGGGAGGCATCTCTTTGTGGGAGAGACCTCCCGGTCTCGATAATCAAGGTCAGGAGACCTTTCCCACAGAAAAACATACGGGGTGCCCTTTTCTTTTGCACAGCATTCTTCGAAGCTTCGTTTCTTTTGGGCAAACAAAAGAAATGAAGACGATAAACACAATACAAGGATGCAGTTTAGTATAAGCACTTTTATGGTGTCAAATGTTTATAGTCATCTTACTTAATTTTGTAAGAGGGAAGGTACATGGTATCCAGGTGATAGGGTTGAGATGGATGAGGAAAAGTGTGGTTTGTGAGTTGAGAAAAATTGCATTAGGTAAAGAAAAAACTTGAGGAACCTCCAAAAATGGT
>JAYENM010000038.1:0-4818 GCA_034722095.1 Caldifarciminota bacterium
ACATAAGGGGGGAACTCGTCCAGAAGATAGAACATGAATCTGAACTGAATGATGGAACTTGCAGGTGGAACATGCTGACAAAGGATAACCTGGATATTTCTTATGGTGTATACTTCTATCACATTGACGCTCCGGGAATTGGAGAAAAGACAGGCAAGTTTGCGGTGATAAAATAATATAGGACGCAGATTAACGCAGATAGACACAGATTAAATCAAATATCCGAGAAAATTAATGGAGTGCATTGGCTTGTCCATACGGACTCTGTGAGCCGATGCAAAGAGCAGCCAACCTCAAAATGAAACTGGGAATTTAGGAATTTGATATTTTATTGGAAATTGGGTATTGAAAATTTGACATTCTCCGATAATATCTTGTGAACATCTCGTGTAATCTTGTGGTTTCAAAATTTTTGCATTTTGATTTTTGATTTTTGATTTAACTTTTTGGGGGTGCTATGCGTAAATTTATTTTTGGGCTTATTATTGTAGCTACCGTTCTGTACGGGGGTGTCACCAAAGTTGGCACGACTGCTGCCTCCTTTCTTACAATACCTGTGGGACCGAGAGCACTTGGAATGGGCGGTGCGTTTGTCTCGGTTGCAGATGATGCCACTGCTATGTTCTGGAATGTTGCAGGCATCGGAAGGCTTAAAAAAAATGAGATCGTTCTTGTTCACACAAACTGGCTTTTGGATACATACTTTGAATACGCTGGAGTAGTAATTCCAGTCCCAAACTACGGCACCTTGGGTGTAAATTTTACACATATGAATCTTGGAGAGATGGAACAGACAACAGAGCAGGATCCTGATGGGAATGGATTAAAATTTTCTTGCGGCAGTTTCGCGATTGGCCTTTCCTATGCAAGGGCACTTACAGACAGGTTCTCTATAGGATTCAATGCAAAGTACATACAGGAGAGTATAATGAACTGTGGAGCAACGGGATTTGCTATTGATGTGGGCACTTTATTCAGGACACAGTTTAAGGATGCAAGATTGGGTATGAGTATCTCAAACTTCGGAACGAAGATGCAAATGATGGGAAATGATTTGCTTGTCCAACACGATATAGACCCAGGGCTTGCGGGGAACAATCCATATGTAAATGCTTTTCTCGCAACGGGAAGGTTTGACCTCCCTCTAATCTTAAGGGTTGGTATGTCTATTGACTTAATAAACACGCCTCAGAACCGTCTCACACTATCCTGTGATGCCCTTCACCCAAACGATAATACCGAATCAGTGAACATTGGTACTGAATATGTATTTAACAACTTGCTATCTCTGAGAGCGGGCTATAAAGCAATGTATAAAGTGGACTCTGAAGAGGGGTTTACCCTCGGTGCAGGACTTTTTGCTAATATTGGTAAAGTGGTGAGATTGAAGGTTGATTACGCATATGAATTATTTGGAAGGTTGAACGATGTCCAGAAGTTAGCTGTAGCAATGCAATTCTAAAACCTCTTATTTTAAACCAGGGATTGTTTTGTGTCAGGAGGTAACTCCTGACACCACAAATTATTTCTTATCTCTTTTATTCTCTTTCAATCCCTGTTTAAATTTTTTTTCTTGACAAAATGATGTTTTTGTGATATATTATATAGTAGAATGAATGTGAAAGGAGGTGGTAGAGATAAATTGGGGGGGTAGCATCCAGCGTTGTGTTCAGTGTTTTTGTTGCAGTAGTTATATAAAAAGGAGGTTGTATGGCAAGGAAATTGGGTATTGCACTTGCAGTATTGCTTATTGCAGGTACGGGATTTGCCCAGAATGAAGTTACATTCAATGTGAATATGAGCGTGCAGGCAGTTATGGGGACATTTAATCCTGCAACGGATACAGTCGTGGTAAGGGGAGGTACTGCACCCCTTGCCTGGGATGGGTATGATAATCTTCTCACAGACCCCGAGGGCGACAGCATATATTCCATAACCCTTGATTTCGGGAGTGAAACAGGCACTGTGGAATATAAGTATGTGATGAAGCCTGCTGGTGGAGGTGATGTCTGGGAGAATATAGAGGGCAACAGGACATTTGATCTTACTGGAAGCCCACTGGTTCTTGATACGGTCTATTTCAGTGACCAGGCGGGAGTTCCTGTTGAAGGAACTGTTATCTTCCAGGTAGATATGAGGGTGCAGGAAGCGGTTGGTAACTTCATTCCGGGTGTGGACCACATCACCCTTCGTGGCTCGCCGCCTCCACTTGATTGGGCAGAGACCCCTGACCTTGAAATGGAACCCTGGGATACCATCTATACAAAATCAGTCACATTCAATATGCCAAGACACTCAACCATAGAATACAAATACAATCTCGTTCCCGCAGCAGATTGGGATGACGGCGAACCCTATGACGGAATATGGGAATCTGGCGACAACAGGGTAGTAGACTACGACCCTGATACATCAGGTTTTCAGATAATTCCTCTAAGATACTTTAATAATATAGGTCCTGAAGATATCATTCTGCAGGAAGTGACAGCAATATTCAAAGTAGACTTGAGATATGTATTCTATGCTATTGCCGAACAGGGATACTGGTATGCAGAGGGTGCATTGGATACAGTCTACAGTGTGGATAGTATGTATATTGCAGGTAGCGTTCCTCCATTACAGTGGGTGTGGGACCTCGCAACCTATCCGCCCGAACTACAGATGAAAGACGATGGTGTAGCTCCTGACGAAGTTGCAGGAGACAGCATCTACACAGTTGGCATCCTTTTCCCGACAGGTAGTCCAAAGCGCATAGAGCATAAGTACGGTGTCAACGGGTTAGACACCGAGCTTGGTTATAAGCAGAACCACTTCATCACTCTGAGCGATGCTGAAGCCACCTTCCATGTACCACTTGAACTCTTCGGTTCACTCATATGGGCAATCGCTGCCAATGATGACGAGAATGGTGTATCATTACAGGACGGAGAAGTTGTTGTTGGAAAGGGTGTTGTTACAGTTGCGAATGAATTTGGCGGTCCTTCATATATCCAGGATTTTGCAGCCGGTATCGCAGTCTTTGACGCTACATTTACCAGCTCTGTGAGTGTCGGCAACGAGGTTACACTTACTGGAACTGTCAGCAATTACAAAGGATTGACGGAGCTTACAGATATTACCTCGTTTAATGTCCTGAATGAAAGTGCTTCATACGATACACTCCTTATAACCTGCGCTGACTTAGCGGATACGGTGGGAGAACAATATGAAGGAAGGTTGGTTAAGATAGAGAATGTTACGACAACGGATGCTTTCCCATCTGAGGGTAGTAATGCGAATATAACTATCACAGATGCCACGGGAAGCTGCACTATGAGAATAGATAAGGATACGGATATCGATGGAACCGATGCACCCGAAGGTTCATTCGATGTTGTAGGTGTCGTCTGTCAATACGACGTTTCTTCTCCCTATTGGAGTGGATACCAGATTATGCCTCGCACCCTTGGAGATATCCTTGTTGGAATAGAAGAGAAAGAGAGGAGTCCGAAGGTCTATGCACTCTCTCAGAATTATCCAAACCCCTTTGGTTCCGGAACTACAATCAGATATCAGTTACCAAAGACAGGAAAGGTAACAATAGGTATCTATAACCTCCTGGGAGAGAGGATAGCCACACTGGTGGACAAGCAACAGAAAGCAGGCCACTATAATGCCTACTGGAACGGAAAAGACAACAGGGGTAACAAAATCGCCTCTGGTATCTACTTCTGCAGGATGGATGTTAGAACAGAGTCTGGAAAGTGTGATTTCGCAGGAACGAGAAAACTCGTGATGTTCAGATAACTCACCCGGATACGGCAGAATGTAGGCACGAATTCAATTCGTGCTTACTGGTGAATATCAAGAGAAGGGAGGGGCTTACCTCTCCCTTCTCACTGTAGGCACGAATTCAATTCGTGCAGACAAAATGTAGGCACAATTTTAAATTGTGCCTATAATAAATATTATGAAAGGCTACAGAACGCAAAAAGTAGAATTAAAGCGTTTCAATTTTTCTCGACGTTTATATTTTATTACCTCAGTAACAGAGAACCGCAAAAAGGTATTCGAGACAGAACACAATATCAAACTACTTTTAGATACATTTAGGTATTACAAAGAAAAATACTCGTTTGATATTGTTGCATACTGTATTTTGCCTGATCACTTTCATTGGCTTGTGATCCCCTCGGAAAAAGCAGATATCTCTCAGATAATGAAGGGAGTTAAGGGGTTCTCTACAAGAAAAATTAACCAGATAAACCACTGGAACGGGAGGTTATGGCAACATCAATTTCTGGATCATATCATCAGAAAAGACGAGGATTACCGGAAACATATTAACTACATTCACAATAATCCCGTGAAACACGGGCTTGTGGAAGATATCGGCTTGTATCCCTGGTCAAGCTATCGAAATTACTACTTAGAAGACTATTCACTCCTTAAAGTAGATAAACTTCCTTTGTGATTAGCACGAATTGAATTCGTGCCTACAAAATCGTGCTGGCACAAATTGAATTTGTGCCTACAAAACCGTGCGAGCACGAATTGAATTCGTGCCTACAAAGAGATATGCGGAAATTTCTGTTCATCATAATAACTTTTGCCGTTCC
Source organism: Caldifarciminota bacterium (assembly GCA_034722095.1). GTDB lineage: Bacteria > Hydrothermota > UBA3073 > UBA3073 > UBA3073 > UBA3073. The sequence continues at coordinate 4,599 of JAYENM010000038.1, forward strand.
CCTGCTTTCCCAGAATCAGGCATGGTGGGAACCAGAGAATCCATCCCCGGGAGATTCTGTGACAATATATTATAACGCAAGGTTGGGAATACTGCCTGAGAATAGTGACTGGATAAAGCTCCACTGGGGTATACACGACTGGACACTTCCCCCAGAGAGCCTCTGGCCCGAAGGCACCACAGAGTGGACGGATGGTAAAGCCGTGGAATCACCTATGACG
>JAYENM010000039.1:0-4752 GCA_034722095.1 Caldifarciminota bacterium
ATGTAGAACCTGTGCGTTTGGAGGGTTTTGTGGAAGGTGAAAGGTGAAATGTTTAATGTGAAATGTGGAACGTGAGAGGGCTATCAAGCTATCGCGCTATCGGGAAATTAGGTAATTGGGTAATTGAGTAATTAGGTAATTAGGTAATTAAAATATTCAATTATCAAACTTCGGTGAACCCCTCGGCCTGAGCCCTTCGGCAGTGAGCTCAGGGCCGAACTGCTCGGGACGAAGGCTCAGTTGAACCGTTAGCAATGTAAAATTAGCAATTAACATTTGCCTTTTGATTTTCAATTTTCAGTAGTCAATCGAAAATTAACAATCTTAGTGTTCTTTGTGCCTTTGTGGTGAAAAATACTACAATCTGTAATCTAAAATCTATTTAAATACTCAGTGTGCATCTGCGTTAATCTGCCACCGCCTTTGGCGAGGCCCCGCTATAGGCGGGGCGTCTAAAAAACATATGCATAATATTGCTGTAAAATCATCTGCAGGGTCGGGTAAGACCTACGAGTTGGCAAAGAGGTTTCTGTCGCTATACCTTAAAGGTTATCCTCTTGAATCCCTTTACGGAATTACATTCACCAACAAGGCATCTCTTGAAATGAAGGAGAGAATAATCCACTACCTTGATATTCTTGCAAACAATAATCCTGCAAGACCCGACGAGGTCGGGATTGTAAGAGAATTTAAAGAGAGCCAGAAGGTAGCAGACAGGAGGAGAAAACACCTGTTTCATAATCTTTCTTCCCTGAACATCAGTACATTCCACTCTCTGTTTGCCAGTTTCCTGTCAACATTGCCATTTGAGGCAGGAATCCTTCCGAGTTACGAAATTATTACTGAAACAGAAGAGGCTATCCTACTGGATGAAGTTCTTGACAGATTCTTTGAAGAGGCGATTGAAAAAAAGGAGTATGAAAAAGCAATTCTTGACCTTGTCCAGAATAGTGAAAGAAGGGTTAAAGAGTATATATCCTGGATATTTATGAACATAAGGGAGGACATAGAACTTATAAGGAGAAATCTTGGCAGCTTAGATGAAATAGAGAAAAATCTTGGAAGAAGAGAGGTGGAATTCAAAGAGACGATAGATAGATTTCTATTGTTTATGAACGAGAACAAGGAGTATACCTACACTGCGAAGGGTAGCATGAATGCAAATATGGGAAAGTTTATTAAGAAACTTAAAAGTCTTGTAAAGAATAAAGACTGGCTGAAAGCAGGAGAAGAGTTGGTTAAAGGTAATTTTCTTTCCAAAAATTATTTCAAAGGATTTATAGATAAACTTTTCGATAAACGAGCGCAATTTGATGAAATCATGAATTGTTTGATGGAAAACCTCAAGTCGCTTCTTAGTTCCCTCTCTGATAAAGAACTGTATATACATATGAAACCTATTTATGAGATTGACAGAATATTGCAGGGAGAGAAACTCAAGCGAAATTTCATTACATTTGATGATATTGAGAAACTTACCGAGAGGGCATTGAAGAGTGGAATAGATTATCTGTACTTTAAGATAGGGGCAAAAATTGATCATCTTATGGTTGATGAGTTTCAAGATACAAGTGTTAGACAATGGGAGGTTTTAAGACCGCTTGTAGAAGAAATTACATCCTACGGATCGGAAGAGAAGACCCTCTTCTATGTGGGAGACCCAAATCAGGCAGTCTTTCGTTGGCGTGGGGGAGAAGCAAAACTTTTTGATTTTGTTAAGAGAGAATATGAAGGCAAAATTATCGAAAACACCCTTGACGTTAATTACAGGAGCAAGAATGCAATAGTAGATTTTGTCAACAGACTATTTGATAGAAACGACAGGTCTGAAAAGGAGAATACAGGTGGATGGATTCGTTTTGAGAGCATTGGATCTTTTAAATCCGAGGAAGGCAGAGAGAAGGTTAGAAAAAGAACAGTTGAGATTGTCAGGGAGTTGAAAGATGCCGGTTATGTTTACAATGATCTCGCAATACTTGTCAGAGGAAACAAATATGGCGTTGCGATGACTGATTTGCTTGAAAGTGAGGGTATACCCTGTATTAGTGAGTCAAAGGCAAGTATCCTCTCCAGGAGTGACACAAAGACAGTAATAAATCTCTTGAGATTTCTTGAGTGTCCTGAAGATGACTTCTCTCTCTCTCAGGTGTTACTCTCCCCTTTTTTTAGAATAAAGGAAAATACTATCAAAGGAATAAAGGACAGGGTAAAGGGTAATAAATCTCTTTATCTCTCACTTATAGACGAGCATTCAGATTGGAATGTATCAAAAAAGTTGAAGAAATTACTTTCTATGGTGGGCTTTTTTAGTCCATATGATATACTGTATAGAATCTGTGATGAACTAAATCTACCTATAACAGGTTCTCTTGCTTCGTTACTTGAGGCTGCATTTTCCTATACAAAAGAGAAATCAGGCACCTTAAGTTCATTTATAGATTGGATAGAAGTTGCGGGCGAGGATATAGAGGTTGAAGAGACAGAAGACGAAGGTATAAGGATTCTCACAGTTCACAAGGCAAAAGGGCTGGAGTTCCCTGTCGTGATTGTTCCTGATACTGTATGGCAATTACAGGAAGAAAACAAACACCTTCTATATCACTACAGAGAAGGAGACATAGAACCTGACAAGGTATACTGGGCGAGTATTGGCAAATTGTTCCCGGAGATTGTTAAAGCGAGCATGAAGAGGGTTATGGAGGATGAAAAGAAGGTACTCTATGTTGCCCTTACAAGGGCGATAGAGGGGATATACATACTTGGATTTGACCGTGAAACCAGTTCGGTCTGGTTTGATTTTATTAAAGAACAGATCGGATGTCCATATAAAGCTGGAGAAATAGAAAAGAGAAAAGAGAGAAGAGAGAAGAGGGAGAAGAGGAGAGAGAGGAGAGAAGAGAGAAAAGGGGAAAGAGTTCATTTTGTTAGAGAAGAGAGAGAGCTCTATTCTCCCACAGAGAGGGATGTTGAAATTGTAACCGCAGAAAGGCGAGGGAAAATAGAATTTGGGAATATTGTCCATAATGCTCTCTCAAAAGTGGAATGGATTGATGGGAAAAACATTGAGGAATTGACCTCAAGACTATTAGAATATATAAAATCTGTTTATGTCAGGAAACCAGAGGATGAAGAGCTGATTGAAGAGAAGGTAAGAGGAGTTATATACGATACACTTAGTTTTCCTGACTTTCAGTTTGTTTTCAAAAAAGATACAAGGGATATCAATCTAAAGGTAGAGGTGCCGATTTACTATGAGAAGAAGAAAAAGGATATATCAATCAAGATTGACCGTCTTATGATTGAACCCAGGAGGGTAACCATTATTGATTATAAGACAGGAGAAGAGAAGGACGAGGATACGAGACAACTTAGGTCATATAAAGAGGGAATGATGAAAGTCTTCCCCGAAAGAGAGATTGTTGCATATCTTCTATATATTGAGAAGAAAGTGATAAGGGAGGTGGTTAGTTAGTTGGTAGGCGTCGGGTGTTAGATTATAGGTTATAGGTGATAGGTGGTATCGAACCAGTGGTGTCAGGAGTTACCTCCTGACACACACTCAAATCTATCGGGAGGTAACTCCCAATAGCACAGAGGTCAAATTTTTTCATTTTAATTTTTGGGAATGTCCCAAAGTGTTGTGATACTACCGAGACTATTATTTCAATTGAAAGGATTATCAGTAATCTGGTAGCCGCAGACTTCAGTCTGCGTATAGAAAATGCCATCCTGAACCCATTTTGCGTAACTTATCCCCAGGATCCGCACGGAAAAGTTGCGGCTACCAAAAGGTTACGGACACCGATTCAATTTGTATATTTTGGTACAACCCGAGTGGCTTATCATTGCTCGTAACTTTACAGTATAATTTTTGCCGTCACAGCACTTTGGGACAAAGTCTAATGTTTGATTTTTGATATGAGTATGGGGGAATTATGAGTATGAACGAGCTCGCAAAAGAAATAACAAAATGGAGGAAAGAAAAAGGTTTTGTCACGACCTGGGATAATATGCTTGAGAAATTGATGCTCGTTGTATCAGAAGTATCAGAGGCAGCAGAATGTTACAGAAATGACGACGGGGAAGGATTTAATGAGGAGATAGCAGATACATTTATAAGACTTTTTGATATTTGTGGAACGCTTAATATTGATATAGAAAGAGAAATAGGAAAGAAGATGGAGAAGAACAGAAAGAGACCCTACAGGCACGGTAAAAAGATGGGGGATGTTGTGAGATAGCGTTTTTTCTTGATTGCATAGAAAGTATAAAACACGAATATCATTTACCCTGTTAGATAACTCCATATCTAACAGGGCAGGTTAACAAATTGCACGAATTTCTTTTATTTTTGAAATGTTTTTATGTTACCTATCTACCGATAGATAGATTTGTGTGCATTTGATTGATTTGTGTAATTCGTGGTGTCTTTTTTCTTGACTTTTTAAGAAGAATATGGTATAATACAGAACCACAGAGGTCACAAAGTTAAATCAAAAATCAAAATGTAAACCTGCCTGACGGTAGGCAGGTATCAAAATCATAACCACAGATTACACAGATTTTCACAGATTGAAATATTTTTTATCAGTGAAATCCCTGCCTGCGGCAGGCAGGCGTGGCCCTTTTGGATTTTTGGTATGTCATCTTGATATTTAATTTTTGCATTTTCACCCTCTGTGTTCTCTGTGGTTAAATTGAGGGGAGGATTTATGGCAAGGCATAAGAAGATAACCAAAAAGGACCTAAAAC
>JAYENM010000040.1:0-4746 GCA_034722095.1 Caldifarciminota bacterium
TCCCTTTGATGAGGGTGTTCTTACAAATAAGAGGTCTGAACTTGTCTGTACTGAAACCCTTGCCTCTGCAGCACAAAAACTTAGATTCGAGAGATATATCTTAATTGAGAGAAATGAAATATTATCAAAATCTGTACTTGCTGGATGTTTTGAGGCGCTTATAGGTGCAATATATCTGGATCAAGGGATAAGAAAGGTAGAAGGTTTTATCAAAAAGACAATTCTTTTTGCCAATCACAAGGTGGAGAAGAATTGGAAAGGAATACTTCAGGAATATACGGTGAGAAATACGGGACTCTATCCCGAGTATATATTGATTAAAGAGATAGGACCACAGCACAAAAAGAGATTTGAAGTGGAGGTATGGGTCGGAGATGAGAGGTGGGGAAAGGGAAGCGGAAGGTCTATACAGAGTGCCGAAAAAGAGGCAGCAAAGACGGCAGTGAAAAAGATTCAGTAAGAGATATTAATTAAAAAATTTCACCACAAAGGCACCGAGAAAGAAAAAATTTAGTTAACTTTCAAATAAACAGCTCATTCTTTGTGAACTTTGTGGTTTAATCTTTAATTTCAAAACCCAGGAGGTTAAATGTACGCGCTCATTGTGCTATCTCTCCTTTCCCAGACAGGGGGTCTTACCGTGGTTCCATCCGCACCCGCAGATTCAACCCCATTTGCTGTAAAGATTGAAATTGCTGGTCTTGAGTCAAATACTGCCTATGATTGCGGTGTATGGGTTTATGGTAAACCTGCCAGCATATCACAGGTATGGACAGAAGACGGATGGAAGGGGGGATACAGATATGTCTCCCTTACAAGCGACAACAATGGGCAGTATATCTCATACAAGAAATTGAGAATTGTAAAATTACCTAACCCTGCCTATGACTACTATATAAAATGCACAATAAAGGATTTTACGGGCAATAAACTGATTGAACATAAAATAAAACATTCAGAGGGCTTTAACCTCATAGATATAGAAGAGGGTGGTTGTATAGAAGGCATAATTTACAGGGACAGTTCTCTTTTTACTCCTCTTGAGAATACCATTCTCTTTGTTCGCGATAGTGACGGAAATGTAATAGGTGGTTATCTAAGTGAGGATAATCTGGTTGAAGAAGGATATGGAAATACCCCGGGATATTTTCGTATAGGACTTCCTTCTACAACTATAACTTCCATTCTTGTTGAAGACAACTCTGGTAACCCTCTCGGGCAGATTATAGGGGAATGGGAAGTGCCTGCAGGGTCAGCCATTGATATAGGAGATGTTTTTTCCTCCAATATTGTCATTCCAGCGGGTGGAATACGGGTGTCTCCTCCATCCGTATTTCCCGGTGAAAGTGTAGAGATTACAGCAACCGTCCAGAATACAGGTCAGCAGACCCTTTACTCCATTCCTGTAAGATTCTCTATGAGAGAAAGAAAACAGGTGGTAAATGGGGATTCAATTATCGTTGTAGTTGATAGTATTCCGGGCATCTCTTCTGTTGATGTCAGTACTGTGTGGTCTCCTTCCGGAGATGGTAACTACCTAATAAAAGGTGAGGTTGGTCTTGCAGCGGGATTCGCACGGTTAAGGGTTGGTGACCCTCTGGACGAGATTGTAGTAAACGAGATAATGTGTTATCCTGATCTTTTGGGAGACTGGCTTGAGGTCACCAACAGAACTGACACCCCTGTTGATATCAAAGAGTGGAAACTGGAGTCCTCAAATGATATAGTATTTATCACAAGGGAAACCTGTATAATAGAAGGGAAGGGCTTTGCAGTTGTATGTGATTCAAAGGAGAATGAATTTCGTGCCCTCTATGGTTATATACCACCCGAAGTGCCCATTATTTCTCTGTCTGGTAAACTTCCGGATTTCAGAGGAACTTCAAAAGATACAATAAGGATAATAGATGCAGATGGGTTTGTAATTGATGAGGTAAGATATGACAAAGACTGGATTCCCGATAAAGGTGTGTCAATGGAAAGGATTTCTCCTGATATTGCATCAAATATAAAATCAAACTGGGGAAGATGTGTTGAGAGTCAATATAGGGCAACTCCAGGGAGACAAAATTCCATATTTGCCAATTACACGCCAAAAAATCTTGAGTTTACCTGCAGTGATGTCTTTTGTCCGACATCTGACGACAAGATGTGTTTTGTAGAGTATCGTCTTCCCTTCCAAAAGGCACATATAAGGCTCTATGTATATGATAGAGTGGGCAGACCTGTTAAGAAGATTCTTGATGGAAACCCAACAGGTTCTGCAAGTTATTCAGTAGATGATGGGGGCAATATTGTATGGACCCATATTTGGAACGGAAGAGGGGATGACGGTAATATGCTGCCTATGGGTGTGTATATAGTATTTTTAGAGGCACAGAGTGAAGAAACAAATGAGATTGTAAGGGGCAAAAGAACAATCACACTCATCAAGGATATGAGATAAGCCCGAAATATGTAGGACAAGGCTTTAGCCTTGCAATATTGTAGGGATTTAATATATCAAATCCAGCCAACTTTTTCCTTGATTGCATAGGAAACTATACCACAGAGGACACGGAGAAACAATATTTATTTATCCTCTGTGTGCTCAAATGTTTGAGCTATTTTTACTTGTTCAGAATAAATGAGATTGAACAGATTTGGAGTTTGAAGGAGAACACAGAGGTTTTTTTGATAAAGATTCTCTGTGCACTCTGTGGTGAAATTTTTCTTGACCAATAATTAGTTGATCAATTAATATGAATACGGCAAAGTGGATATTTACCGGCTATCTCTGTATAATTTTGATTGGATGCCTACTTCTCTCCTTATCCATTTCTTCTTCTGGCGAGAGATTGGATATTGTAGATAGCCTCTTTACCGCAACCTCCAGTCTATGCGTTACAGGGCTTATTGTCAAGGATACCCCTAATGACTTTTCTCTGTTCGGGCATATTGTTATTCTTATTCTGATTCAAATTGGCGGGCTGGGATATATGACCGTAGGGTCGTTACTTTTTCTTGCAATCGGAAGGAGGTTTTCTCTTCGCCAATCCACTGTAGCGAGTAAGGGTATCTCTTTAGTAGACACAGGTGGCCTCCGCTCCCTTATAAAGAAGATAGTATTGTTTACCGCTATCTTTGAGATTTTAGGAATGCTGATATTTACACACAGCTTTGCTGTTAGAGACTATAATTATCCACTTTGGCTTGGGCTGTTCCACTCTGTTTCTGCTTTTTGTAATGCCGGTTTTTCTTTGTTCTCTGACAGCTTTATTAGATTCCAAAATGATCCCCTTTTTCTTTTAACTGCTTCTTCATTATTTATTTTGGGTGGTCTTGGTTTTGTAGTGCTTGCAGAATTTGTTACAAAGGGAAAGAGAAAATTATCACTTCATAGTCGTATAGTTCTTGTTACAACATTGATATTACTGGTTACGGGTAGTGTTGTTTTTTTTCTCTCTGAAAACGGGGGTTTGTTGGGGGGACACCGAATAGGCACAAAGTTTCTGCTTTCTTATTTCCAGATGGCTACTCCAAGGACTGCTGGATTCACTGCGCTAGATCTAAGTGATGCAAGCAATTTCACGCTCTTTTTTATTTTGATTCTTATGTTTATTGGTGCATCTCCTGGAGGTACAGGTGGCGGAATAAAGACCACTACATTTGGGATATGTTTCTTGTCAACCCTCCAATATCTGAAAGGCAAAAGGGATGTTAATGCATTCGGGAAGAGAATTAGAGAAGAGGATATCAAGAGGGCGTTTTATGTTGTTATCGTATCGCTTGCCATTGTGAGTTTTGGAGTTTTGGTTCTATCGCTTGAAGGTCTTCCATTTGAGAGAATATTATTTGAAGAACTATCGGCATTTGGTACAGTTGGACTTTCCACGGGTAGTCTTTTTGTAAAGGGTGTAAGCCTGTCGCATGATTTCTCTATACTGGGAAAATTAATGATAATAGTAACGATGTTTGCTGGCAGGATAGGGCCTTTAACGCTCGGATTAGCATTCCTTGAACGCAAAGAGTTAGCTACATATAGATACTCTGAAGAACTTGTGCAGATAGGGTAAACGGTTCAACTGAGTTCACCGAAGTAGTGGCTCTTAAAAGAGAAAGGATTATTTGTTTCATCTTGGGGGAAATATGGCGGAAAAAAAACAGAAAATAGTTATTAGTGGAAAAAAAGAGGGTATAGGAGAAATAAAATTTGACAAGATAAATTATCTTTTACTCTCTCTTGGAATATTATCTATCGCTCTTGGATATTTAACACTTTCAAAAGGTTCTATAACGCTTGCTCCTATACTACTTGTTATTGGTTACTGTGTATTTATACCCTTTGGTATAGTAATAAGAAGGAAAAAGGACAGCACAATTGACAAATCAGTCTTCGGTGAGCGGCTCGACTGAGCTCGCCGAAGTCTCAGCCGAACCGTGTCTAAAAACAAAGAATTGGATGCAGGTAAAAATATAGTAATTGGGTTATTAGGTAATTATGTCATTTGCTGTTAGTACCTCGATAACTTAGTGACCCAATGACTCAGTAACTTTAATGTATCAGCGTCTAAAAACAATAAAGCGTTAATGAAATCAGAGGCCTCTGTAGTTATGTTTTCTGGTAATGCGTGTAGTACGGTAGTGTCAAATAGAATATGAAAGAATATGAAAAGCAGATATGGGTGGTGGGATGTTGAAAACAGATATTTTTTGGGTAAAGGAGTAGTTATTCTTTGAAAATTGTATCTGGCTTGGTTTAATAAA
>JAYENM010000041.1:0-4698 GCA_034722095.1 Caldifarciminota bacterium
CACAAAGGCAGGATTTACAGGGGCTGTTGTCTCTAAGGCTAATTATTCAGAGGCATTTGAAAAAGGTACACGTCCGCATAGGATAAGAACACGCAGCAAGATGGTTCTTGCAGGTCCATACCGGGGCAGACCTTCGGGGTGGAGAGTAAGCAAAGGCAGCAAAGCAATGGGCTATGCCACATACGGGAAAAAAGTACAACATCCCGGGACAAGTCCTCATCCATTTATGCAGTCTGCATTTAGATTTGCAATGAAAAAATTTAACCAGGAAATGAAAAAAGCATTAAAGAGGACATAATATGATAAGGAGAGACGTAAATAAGGAGATTCTTGAGTCATATTACAACCTGCTAAATGGCAAAATAGTCTATGATGGTAGTGAGGTATATGTCGGGACCAGAATACCACGAAATGAAACAAACTATATTCTTCTGTATATCGAGGATATAACAAAAGATACTGTTACCGATGACACCGCTATCTATGATGTGATTGTCGCCCTTGAAGTGACAAGCATACAGGAGCAGATGGGAGGTGATGACGGACCTGTAAATGACATTATGGATCAGGTATTATCTATAATTGACGATCCTGACAGTCTTATTATGACAAATTTCAACTGCCCGCTTACTCAATATGGCGACATGGATGGGGACAGTGATCAGACAGAGACGAATTTTATATTAACAAAAACAATAAGAATGTTGAACAAAATTGAGCAAATAAAATGAAAAAATTACTGAAAATTGGAGGTATGGCAATATTTACACTGGTTGCTATAATACTGATTGCCTCAACAAGTGTACGGTCAGCAAGGCTTACAAGTAAACTTACCGTTCTTGAGAATCTTGTAACACCCACAACTTCAACTTACTGGGAGATTGACGGGATTGATGAAGTGATTAATTATACAGACGGATCTACCCGGTATGACGTGGACAATGTCTGGGCCGATACCGTTATGGGTGATGGAACTATTGATCTGACCTCATTAACTAATAGCTTAGGCGAAAGTCTTAACCTTACTGATGAAGTAGTGGTAGCTGTCAAATTCTTTCTGCCCGATAGTTCGGGGGCAACCTGCACGATAAGTCAGGGAGCAAGTAATCCCTATCTGTTATTAGGTAGTACCTACTCATTTGAATTGAAGGCAAATCAGAGCCTTTTGTTCAAGGCAGACACGGTGCTTCCAGTAGTAGCAACAGGGGCTAAGACAATAGCTTACGATCATTCCGGGACTACGGTTCCGCTATATATAGTTCTATTGACAGCAGATAGTTATGAATAAACATTTTTACTAACAATTTAAATAATTTTCAATTATGGGAAAAATAGCTGGACGAAAAATAGTATTACAGGTTGATACGAAAACGCTGGTAGGTTACAGATCACATTCCATGGACGTGACCGCAGATATGGCAGACGCCACAACCGGCGAAAGCACTAATCAGTGGAAAGAGCAGGAACCGATGTATAAAGGCATGGAGTTTTCCGTTGAGGGGCTTTATGATCCTACAAGCGGGGATAACCTGTCACTTGATGATGTGTATGATCTTCTTGCCGCAGGCACTCAGGTAACTGCCAAGTATGGCAATACCGAAGCAGGCAGTAAATATTATCAGGTAAGTGCTTATGTAACGAGCATTTCAGAGAGCGCCCCGCATGATGATCTTGCTTCGTATACTGTAAACCTTGTTGCTGATGGCGAACCGACAACCGGGACAGTAGGAGCATAGGTTATGGAAAAATGGGAAACCAGGATAAAATTGAAGCTGCCAGGCAAACTCTTTAAAAGGAATGTTCTATTCACTTTTGAATGGGCAGCCTGGATGATAGCTTATGATCATATGAATTGTGGACTGAATGATTTTCATGAACTGCCCCCGGAGGTGCAGGTTAATGCTGTTTCTTATGGTGCTGCCGTATGGGCTGCAACAAAGCGGGGAAGGTCTGCCGGTTTTACCTATGATGATATTGTTTCGGCTCTTATGCATGCAACAAGGGGGGAAAATATGCAGATAGGCGAGGCCATGCAATATGCTAAGCAGCCAAAATGGATGCAGGCAAAGCAGGCAAAAGAGAGTGATGCAGAGGAAAAAAAAAGTTAACATTAAATGACATACTCGATGTTGCACTCACGGAATTGGGCCTCACATATGAGGAGTTTCAAAGCCTGCCGCCGTATCAATTCAGATTGTTATGGCAGCAAAATATAAGAAAGCGGGAAAGGAACTGGGAGCAGACACGTTTTATTGCTGCCATAATTCACAATACCACGCCGGGGGTGAAGCGAAGCGTAAAGCTGCATGAGCTTATCAGGTTATCATTTGATCACATTGAAAAGCTGCCGGAATGGACACGAGAAGATGCACTTGAATTATTAGACAAATGGCCGGATATAGAAAAGAACTGATATGAAGGTAATAGGACAACTGAAAGCAATACTGGGACTCGAAAAAAAGGGTTTTGAAAAAGGACTGGATAGCGCTGAGAAAAAAACTAAATCATTTGGTAAGCAAATGGCAAAGCTCGGCGGTATGTTAGCAGCTGCTTTCAGTGTCAAAAAACTCCTGCAGTGGGGTGAGCAATTGGTCACGCTTTTCGACAAGCAGATACAGGCAGAAAAAAAACTTGGTGCAGCCATCAGGGCTAATGGAGGTGATGTAGAGACTATCCTGGCCGACTATAAGCAGTGGGCATCAGAGCTGCAAAATATATCTACCGTTGGTGATGAAACAACACTCAAGATGTTGCAGGTTGCTCAGAGTATGGGAGTAACCGGAGATAATGCAAAGACAGCTGTTAAGGAAGCCATTGCACTTGGTAAGGCCATGGGTATGAGTGAGGAGTCTGCTATCCGCTATACCGCCGCCCTGCAGGATGGTAATTCGACAATGCTCGCACGTTATCTGCCTTCATTGCGTTCAATAGACGATGAAGCCGGGCGAACAGCCAAAGCTCATGAGTTGCTGGGTAATATGTTCAGTCAGGTAACAACAGAAGCACAACAGGGACTCGGCCCGGCAAAACAGTTAAGTAATGCTTACGGGGATATGCAAGAAGAGCTCGGTGAGTTGATTGTTAATACTGATGTTTATAGAGATTCAATAAAAATAGCAACTGCCAGAGTAAAAGATGCCACGGATGCCTTGACCGCTTTCAATGAATTGATGACAAGTGATTATATGCAGGAACAGGCGTCATGGATAGAGAGAGTATCCTGGCAACTGGCCAAACATACCAAAAAAGGCAAAGAGAATATTAAGATGATGAACGAGGCTGTCAAACGCCAGAAGCTCCTTAATAAATATGAAGAAGCGGCAGCTGGCAGTGTGGAACGGTATCAGGTTATGGTCAAGATGCTGACAATGGATTTGAATAAGTTGGAAGATCAGCAATCCGATGAAGCCAAAACACTGCAAAACCAGATAGCAAATTATGAAAAGGCTATTGAAATAAAAAAAGATGATGGAAAGGTAACAGAAGAACAGATAATCACCCTTGATTCGCTTAACGAACAGCTAAAAGAGCAACAGGATGCACTTGAAAATATTGATATTACTAACCGTGAGGCCATTGCCGATAAGGTAGCTGACATTGAGGCTACAAAGCAGCAGATAAAGGCAATTGAAGATTATATAGATGCATTAAAAAGAGCGGAATTGCAACAAGAAATGCTTGAGAAAATTGAAGGGAGGATTGATGTAGATGTTGGAGCTGAGCCCATTGATATTGACACCACACAACTTGTCGAGGGCATGAAAGAGCAGAATTTCACCCTTGATCAGATGAAGCAGAAATATCTCGAGGTGGCAGGAGCAATGGATTACTATACTCAGGCAGTCATTCAGGCAAATGTAATGATGGCTACCAGCATGAATGAATTTATTACAGCGGCTGAAAGATATTCCGAAGGTCTGACCCTGATTGAGAAGTCTGCAATGGCTATGGGTATGGGTATGGAGGATGCTGCATATCAAGGAGTGACATCTATGAAAGATTTAGCCAAGGCAAGTATAGAGGCAGCGAGAAAAGTTATTGCCACATATCTTGCAGAAGCAGTAGCTGCGCAAATAAAAGCCTGGGCAGGAACAGGACCGTGGGGATTGGCACTTGCAGCCGGGGCAGCCGGGGCGACTGTTGCAATGTTCAATTCATTAGTACCGTCTTTTGCAACCGGTGGTGCTGTACCTGGCGGTTATCCAAACGATACATACCCGGCATTGCTGACATCCGGGGAAAGGATTTTGACACCACAAGAGAATAAGGTATACGAAAAAGGTGGAGGTATGAGGGTTAGTTTTGACAATATACGGATAGGACATGATGCAATATACATCAGTGCAAAAAAAGGCGAAAATAAAGTTAGAAATAGTTACTAAATGACATATTCGGAAAAATATTATCATGAATATTATGACAGGGGCAATTACCTGAACAGGGTTGAATTGCATAAACTTGATTATACCGGCGATATATCAAAGATCAAAAGCAGCTTCGGAACACCCGTAAGCATTCGCCATACCGGAGACCTGAAGTCGTTTGATAATGATGTTATACAGGGTAGGGAAATGGTGTTTAACTTTTTTTGTCACAAGGCGGATTTTGACAGATACGATGAGATATTTGAAAGCGAATATAAAGACTGGCTAATAAAGTGGTATGTTTCAGGGATACAGAAATTTGAGGGGTATGTCA
>JAYENM010000042.1:0-22657 GCA_034722095.1 Caldifarciminota bacterium
AGACCAAAAAACGGAATAAAGAGGTTAATTTTGTGAGAGATCACAGAGGGGAGGGACAAAGATCTTTCATAAATCTTTAATGAATCAAGATCTCTGTGCTCTCTGTGGTTAAGTTTTTGACAAAACCCGGGAGAGAGAAAGGAGGTAATATGAAGAGGATATGGGTAATAGGTGGGACGGTTTTATCCGTCATCATCCTTATTCTTGCTGGATGTAAGGGACCTGTTGAGGCAGAGCCAGAAAAGTGGACTATTCTGGCATACTGTGATGGGAATAACGACCTCGACCTGAGTCAGAACAATACCTCATTTGTGATTGAGGATATCCAGGACCTTGAAGAAGTGGGGTCTACAGATAGAGTAAGGGTTATCGTTATGCTTGGTTCGTTAAAAACAGGTGGGCTATGCAAATATTATTATGTAGAGAAACATATAGATGAACTTCCGGATTCAGTGAGTTCAACTATTCTTAAGGACCTTGGCACAAAGGATATGTCTGACCCGACCACGTTGACGAACTTCATCAAATATGGTGTTGAAAACTATCCTGCAGACCATTATGTGCTAATACTTGACGACCATGGGGGCGGTTGGAAAGGTGCCCTTTGTGATGAACAGAACGGTGCAGGTGACCTTATGAGTATGCAAGATATAAAAAAGGCGCTATCCGATGGGGGAGTTAAGTTTGATGTCATTGTGTTCCATGCCTGTCTTATGTCAATGGTGGAAGTGAGTTATGAGCTCAGGGATAGGGCGGATTTTATGTAGCATCTCAATTTGTGATGCCCCTACAGAGTGTGCTCGGATGTGAGGAATGGCTTGGTGGGTTGGTGAATAATCCTGATATGGAGCCAGGGCAACTTGCTGAGAACATTGTTAATGCAGTGTATAACGCTGGAGAAGCAAGGGGTAAAGAGATCCATATGGCAAAAGTTGACCTCTCTAAAATGACAACCCTTGCCTCAAAGATTGGTGATTTGGGCAACCATCTTGTCACTGAAGTAGGAACAGAGGCAGAATGGAATGAAGTGCTTGATGCTTTCAACAACACCCATTACACTCAATATGATGATCTGCATTTGTTGATCTCCGAGAATATGCAAAGAAAGTGAGACAGGAGCCGACTATCGGGCAAAAACCCTTGATAAATTCGGATGCCAGCGCAGTGATAGACGCAATTAACGCAGTGATTCCATATACAAAGACTAATGTTGTCGGACTCACAAGAGGAGGATTATGTATCCATTTCCCGTGGAAACAGGAACTCTTTGATTCTACTAACTATGTAAAATTAGACTTCAAAGCCACCAACTGGTATGCCTTTTTATCCAAATTTATTGCTTCAACAGGAGGTGGAGGAGGTAATACTATAACTATCACTGGAACAGTTACCTGGCCCGGACATACATTATCAGCAAACTGTTACGCATTTCTTGATACATCACACACTGATGCTATTGTACCTCTCAACCTTTTTCAAGCAGACCCTGCAACAGGAAATTACACAATAACAGAAACTATAGCAGGACCACTTGAAGCCTATGTGGAAGCATGGGACGATGTAAATGGAAATGGACAATTAGATGTGGGCGATGGCCTTGGTTTTTATGATGCAAACGGAGATGGTAACTGGAATGATATGCTCACATTCAACCCTGGTGATCAACGGAGCAATGCAAACATATCCCTGTTCGAGATAACAGGCAAAGGAGAAATCAAATCTCTAAAATCACAATAGGATAAGAGGTATGTGGGTCAGGTCAAATTTGGGGATGGATCTTCCTTAAGATTCATCCCCAAATTTTTGCCTGGTGGAAATTATACTCAGCAGTGACTGAAAGAGACCCACTCCATCTTTATTTTTTCTTGACAACACACAAAAATAATGATATAATAGTCATAACATTATTAGGCAGGGGCAATCCTGCCTACCGTCAGACAGGCTTCAAATTTGCAAAAAGCTATGTAGGACAAACCTTTAGGTTTGCAGAAGACATATTAGCAAGGCTGAAGCCTTGACCTACGATATTGATAAAAACTAACGCATAATCTGGGATAATATAATAGTTATCACAACACTACTGAGCAAGGCTCAATTTTTTTGCATCTTGATTTTTGGAGGAAAGAGATTGTGAATAAGAGGTCTTTCTTCAGGGGAATAGGTAGAAATGTTGTCATACTTGGTCTCGTAAGCCTTTTTACGGATGTATCAAGCCAAATGGTATTTCCGCTTATTCCTCTGTTTATGGTTACTATTCTGGGCGCAGGGGCATGGGCAGTCGGTCTTGTAGAGGGGGCGGCGGAGACTACTGCCTCTCTACTCAAGGTCTTTTCAGGTTACTGGTCAGATAGGTTGCAAAAGAGAAAACCCTTTGTTGCCTTTGGCTACAGTATGTCTGCAATAACAAAACCATTGTTTGCAGCCGCCAGTGTATGGCCAATCGTTTTAGTTGTAAGGATTATTGAAAGAATAGGCAAGGGCATTCGGACCGCCCCCAGAGATGCAATAGTTGCCGAGTCTGTAGATCTGGATGTAAGGGGTAAGGCCTATGGTTTCCACAGGGCAATGGATGGCATAGGTTCTATACTTGGTGCAATTTTGGCTTTTTTCCTTCTTCCCCACTTTGGTTATCGCAATATATTTCTGTTCGCACTTGCACCAGGTATAATTGCTGTATTTTTCGTCTCTCTCGTCAAGGAGAAAATTACATCAGAAGATGGTGTAAGAAGAATGTCTACTCTGAGAGTCAGCCTTGCGGCACTACCTGGAAATCTAAGGTTTTTTATAATAATCGCAGCGATATTTACCTTAGGCCACTTCGGATATGCCTTCCTGCTCCTCAGGGCAAAAAATATCGGACTTTCAGATCAATATGCCATCTTACTATATGTGTTGTTCTATTGTGCCTACACGTTATTCAGTATACCGGCGGGCGTTCTATCCGACAGGATTGGTAGAAGGTCCGTTCTTATGATGGGTTACGGGTTGTTTGCACTTACATCACTGGGACTTATATTTAGTTCCAGTATATCTTCTCTACTTCTGTTATTCATCATTTACGGGGTATTTTATGCAGGCATAGACGGCGTTCAGAGGGCGTATGTAGTTGACCTTGCACCACCTCACCTTAAGGCTACCGCACTCGGAACATTCCATACAGCAGTTGGTCTTGCCGCATTGCCAGGAGGACTTATTGCAGGGCTTATATGGGATAAGATATCCCCTGAAGGTACATTTATATACGCAATAGTCTTGAGTTTGACCTCACTTGTGTTGTTTGCATCTTTAAGGAGTAAGTGATTGCGGGGGAGAAAGTTTATGTCGGAGAGCCTGCCTACCGCAGGCAGTAGCTTACTGCTGCATCCTTTATGATAATTCTGAATGAAATAAAAATCAAACCCATCTTTTTTGATTCTATGGGGGCAAAGTGCAGCTCAGTTCTTATTGAAACCCCTGATATTAGAATTCTTGTTGACCCTGGTGCTGCAGTTATGCAGAGAAGTTATCCCCTTCCCTCAGAGGAAAAAGAAAGACTTCGAAATGAGGCATTAAAACGCATTGGAACAGCAAGTGAATCCTGTGATTTTGTATTCATATCTCACTATCATTACGACCATCATACTCTACCGAGCAACATACCCGAAGGGGTTATAAACTTCTATAAGAACAAAACAATCTGGGCAAAGGACCCAAATAGATATATAAATCACTCACAATGGCAACGCGCACGAAATTTCTTTGAAGAACTGGGAGGAGAAGAGATATACATAAAGCCTGGAAAAGTGGATTGCAAACCGATCGAAGAAGAACTACCAATTGCATTGAGCAGGGATTATGGTGACTACACCCAACGCAAAAAGGAGTTATTAAAAAAGGGAGAGGAGTGGTTTAAAAAGTTGTTAACTATTTGGCAAACCGAAAGATGGGTAAAGGAATTCAGTACACCTGAATGGTCCGTTGGATTTATTGATGGTAGAGAATATAATCTTGGTAGCACTAAAATAAGATTTACCAGACCGCTCTTTCACGGAATAGAGTACGACAGGGTGGGGTGGGTTGTTTCGCTTGTAGTTGAACAGAACGGTAAAAAATTTATTTATTCATCTGATTTGCAGGGACCCCAGATAGAGGATTATGCGGAGTGGAT
Organism: Caldifarciminota bacterium; assembly: GCA_034722095.1. Taxonomy (GTDB): domain Bacteria; phylum Hydrothermota; class UBA3073; order UBA3073; family UBA3073; genus UBA3073. Next base: position 4,148 of record JAYENM010000042.1, read on the forward strand.
AATAGAAGAGAATCCCGATGTGTTGGTTCTCGATGGACCGGCAACCTATCTCTTTGGGTATATGATGAATCGTATAAACTTAAATCGGGCAATAGATAATATGATGGAGATATTGAAAAGAACGAAGACGGACCCGATAATTTATGACCATCACCTCCTTAGGGAGAGAAGATATAAAGAGAGACTTTCAAAGGTATATAAGGAAGGTAAATCCAGGGTCCTCACCGCTGCAGAACTTATGGGGAAGGAACCACTGATACTGACCATACACTCCACTGATTAGGTAATAACTTCTGTGTCTACCCTGTTAAATAATCTGCTATTAGTGATTGCTAACATTTTGTCAAGACTGTAAGCATTTTCTACCAAACGGGTTACAGAGACATTTTTATAATTAACCCTAATTTCTAATGACTACTCGTATCCTCATATTTTTTATACTCCTGTTATTGATATGGTATCTCCTTAAACTCTTTGAACGGAGGAACATTTATTTTCCTATAAGCAGAATAGAAGCCACTCCAAAAGACATTGGTCTGGATTACGAAGATGTGTTCTTTAAAACAGACGATGGTGCCATAATAAATGGATGGTTCATACCTGCACTTTCTGGTGAGATTACCATTCTTTTCTGTCACGGCAATGGGGGTAACATAAGCCACAGGCTTGACATCATAAGAATTTTTAACAATCTGGGTTACAATGTTTTTATATTCGATTACAGAGGTTACGGCAGAAGTAAAGGACGAGTTTCAGAAGAGGGAACTTATCGTGATGCCCTTACAGCTTATAACTATATTATCCGAAGGAATGATGTTGAAGGTGAAAAGGTGTGTATCTTTGGGAGGTCTCTTGGTGGCCCGATTGCTATAGACCTCGCTACAAGAGTTAATAAAGGTATACTTATATGTGAAGGCTCCTTTACATCTATAATGGATATGGCAAAAATTGCATACGGGATTCGAATACCAGCAAAGTTGCTTTCTCATAGATACGATGCCCTCTCAAAGATTGAAAAGGTTACTATCCCGAAACTCATTATCCATGGAAGAAGTGACTGGATGATACCAATTGAACACGGAAAAAGGTTATTCCAGTCAGCCAAACCACCAAAAGAGTTTTATGAAGCTCGAGGAGGGCATGAAGATATATACTTAGACGACGAATACTGGAAAAAGCTATCAAAGTTTATAGAAGGATATATTGGAAAATTAATCCTTTAGTCCCCACTCCTTGCCTTTTTCAGATGGGGTATCAACCCTCCGTCTTTTATAAGTTCCATAATAAATGGTGGTAGGGTCTGGGCATTAATAACCTCGTCTGTCCTTTCATTCCTTATTATACCTTTTTCAAACTCAATCTCAATGGTATCTCCATTCTCTACTTTTTTTGTTATACCAGGCGCCACAAGTATTGGCAGACCAAGATTTATCGCGTTTCTGTAATATATACGGGCAAAGGATTCAGCAATAACAGCCCCAACCCCGAAATATTTGAGGGCTGTAGCAGCCTGTTCTCGTGAAGAACCACATCCGAAATATTTCCCCGCTACAACTATATCGCCCGGTTTTGCCTCTTTCAGAAATTGAGGGTATACGGTCTCAAACGCATGCTTTGCGGTCTCTGCCGGATCCGTAATTGACATATATCGTCCGGGATATATAACATCTGTATTTATATTGTCTCCAAACTTCCACACCCTGCCTTCTATCTTCATATATCCTCCTCGTTTTAGTCTCAGTACTGTCAAAAATTTAACCCCGCATATGATAAGTTATTGAGTTATTAGGTCATTAAGTCATTAAAAGATTGCTTGCCCGACGATGCAGATACCCAATTGCTTAATTACCTGATGACCCAATGACTTAATACGCAATGATCCAATTACCTAATGACTTATTTATTATATTTTTATCTGCGTCCAATTATTTTTTGAAGGGGTCTTCAATCTTTGTGTAATCTGCTGATCGCCTTTCCTATCCCGATTCCTATAATGCTCCCAAGGAAGACATCGGATGTCCAGTGTTTATTGTCATGGATCATTGATAATCCGACCATAATAGCCGTCCCATAGCTAATTATGTCAACTAATGTATTGTCACATTCCTCTGTCAGGCATGATGCTATTGCAAAGGCAGTTGAAGTATGCCCGGAAGGAAAAGATTGATGAGACGCTTGAATATTAAATGGACAATAAGAATAAGTCCCTTTATTCGTATAAGGACGTGCTCTTCCTATAAGGATTTTGAGTGCGTTAACAACGGCACCTGAAATGAGTGCACTTTCACCATAAAGAAGGGCGACTCTTTTCAATGCTGTTTCATGCAAAAGACATCCACTTAAATACGTTGCACCCAGTGCTATTAGAGCTCTTTCGCTACCCAATGGTTCTATTCTCGAAGAAATCCTGTTTGATGTGGAACTCCGCTGTCGTTGAAACCAATCTTGTATCCCTTCATCCTGACACATAAGACCACCTGTTGCTCCCAAAATGAAACCGCATCTAAGCCAATCTCCTCTGTCCCATTCAAAAGGCGAAGAGAGTACATATCTCCCGTCCGAATATACGCCTTTCCAATAATCCAGAGAGTTAATATCCCAGGTGTGGATAGAATCACTTTGAAAGGTAGTAAGACAAATTATTAGAATACAAAACACTATGTTTTCCTTTCTAAAGAGCCCACCTTGAAAGAAATAGATAATCACATAATCAAATGTTTATAATTGCCTTTTCATTATAATACAAAAAAGAAATTTTGTCAAGTCTTTTTGAGAGAGCTCTGAAAAACTACCTTTGAGCTCTCTTGATTACACAGATTTAGTAGATTTTATGAGGTTTTTTAATCTGTGTAATTTTTATCTTAATTAGTGTAGTCAGAGATTTCTGGACTTTTTCAGAAATCTTTATATCCATAAAATTTGCTTGACAAAATATTATAACTGTGTTATAATAAAAATCCAAAATCGTCTCAACCAATTACCGCAAAATACCGATGAGGAGTAAGGTTTATTTCATAGACTTTGGGAAGAGAGGCAGAGAGCGTATATACGAGAGAATTGCAAAACTCGTAAAAGAGAGCAATATCCCGAGGACATTCAAAAAAGGCGACATCTCTGCAGTAAAGCTGCATCTGGGTGAGGATTCTCCTTTCTTTATACCTCCTGTCTATGTGAGGGAGATAATAAATATACTGGATGAGGTAGGAGCAGAATTCTTCCTCACGGATACAACGACACTCTATGTGGGTTCAAGGAGAAATGCACCTTCATATATAATGCGTGCCATACACAACGGATTTTCTGCAGTTGGACTGCCAATAATAATTGCGGATGGCTTAAGAGGACAGGATTATAGGGAAGTACCACTCAATGGAAATCATTTAACGAGTGTAAAGATAGCATCCGCTATATACTACGCTGATTCAATCCTTCTTTTATCCCACTTTAAGGGACATGAGCTTACAGGGTACGGAGGAGCAATAAAGAATCTTGGTATGGGTGGAATTGCAAAGGCTGACAAACTCCTCATTCATTCTGGTGTCCATCCTGTGGTGATTCAAAACAGATGCACTCTGTGCGGTATATGTCTACAATGGTGCCCTGAAAACGCAATTTCTTTAGAGGATTATGCCGTAATAAACTCTAAGAGATGTATAGGATGTGCTACCTGTATCTCGGTATGTCCACAGAATGCAATCAAGGTAAACTGGGGAGATGATTCACAGCTTGTACAGGAAAGAGTTGTAGAAGCGGCTCTTGGTGTTATAAAAGGGAAAAGGCTTGCATGTATCAATTTCCTTACAAGTATTACTCCCCTGTGTGACTGTAATCCTATGCAAGGGGCACCGATATGTCCTGATATTGGATTTATGGCATCTTTTGACCCTGTCGCGATAGACAAGGCGTCCTTTGATATGGTGGAGAAAAAAACAGATGGGATGATGCGCAGCCTGCGACCGCACATTGATATGGGAATTCAGACAAAATACGCTGAAAAGATGGGGTTGGGAAGTGAAACTTATGACCTGATAGACCTTTCATAATGTATATTCTCTCTCTAATATTAGGTTATCTATTCGGTTCCATACCATTTGCGATTATCCTTGCAAGGATGAAGGGTATGAACATTCTGGAACTCGGCGATGGTAATCCAGGGGCAGCGAATGTATGGAGAGTAGCGGGAAAGATACCGGGAATTGCGGTCTGGGCACTGGATACCCTGAAGGTCATTATCCCTATGTTTATTGCAGATAGGTTCTTTGGAATAAAAGAATATCCTCTCATTATGGTTGGAACATCTGCGCTTGTAGGACACTGTTTACCCTTGTTTAATAGGTTTAGGGGCGGAAAAGGCCTCGCCACTATAGGAGGTATAATACTCTATGTTACTCCAAAACTGTATCTTATTGGTGCTGTGCTTTATTTCATCAGGTATCCTGTAAAGAGACCTTTATTTTGGTGGTTGACTGCCGTGCTCGGATTTTTGATCTTTTGTCTGTTGGTAAAACCATTATATCCTGAAAATTATGTATGGATCGCATACGGGCTCATCACTGCCCTCGTTGTAGTATTACTTGTAAATCTATCAAAATTTGTAATAAAAAAGAAAGTCACTTGACCCTATCCACTGCGATTTACTAATAGTTTCTTCTACTTCTTGGTGCCGAAGTGGCGGAACAGGAAGACGCGCCAGACTCAAAATCTGGTTCCCCTGACGGGGAGTGAGGGTTCGATTCCCTCCTTCGGCATAAACAGCACACAACTCCTGAGACTATGAGCCTGTTTATATTTTTTTTCTTTTCTTGCCCATCAGAAAATATCTCATTTTCCGCAGGAGTTTCTACATTTCCAGGGAACTTGATTGGTTACGAAATTGGCGCGTCATACAATGTAGGTATCTATGAAGGGCTGACTGCCAGTTCTCTTCTGGGATTTACAAAGAGTAACTATGCCTCAAGCCTCGGGACAAAAAAACTCAACTGCGAATTCTCCCGTCTTTTTATCTGTCAATCGATTAAGCAGAAGATACCTGATGGGTTTTTTTTGCTATTTGGCATCGCTATTCACACTTTGAAGAATTGGGTAAAGGAAACGAATAGAATTGGTTCATTGAAGATCACAGATTACTATGCCCTGAATGACCTTGCCCCAGGCATCGCAGCAGGTGGGGGATTCTCTTCTCAGAGGGGATCTCTTTCCGTTATATATGATTTTATATTTATAAACCAAAGAGGCGAGAATATATTTTACAGAAAGGGAAATCTACATTCACTAAGCCTGCGGTTGGCGATTGCACTGCCGTTAGGAGAATAAAAGGGGGGTTATGTCAATTTCAGTAATAGGTGCTGGTATAATTGGAGCGAGTGTGACATATCACCTTAAAAAGCTTGGGGTTAAGGAAAAAATAGATATTTATGACAGGCTTGATGCCCCAGGAGAGGGTTCAACCTCGCTTTCCGCCGGTGGTGCAAGAAATCTCTGGTCTACTTTCTTGAATATCGCACTCACTACAGAATCACTGAAAAGATTTGCGGAATTCAAGAAAGAGACTGAAAGGGGCATAGGGTATGAGAAAATAGGATACCTCTTCTGTCTTTATGATAAAGAATACAAAGAGATAGAGAAATTTCTGCCAGAATGGAAAAAGAAGGGAGTAAACGCAGAATTGATCCCCGCTGAAAGCATTTCTGACTTTGTGCCGGGACTTACTCCCGAGGTGGATGATGAGATGATGGAGCTTATGGAAATAAAGTCACTTAAAGGAGCACTCTATGGAAAGGACTGCTGTGCAATAAATCCTACATCCTGTACAACTGCATGGTTTGATTGCGCAAAGGAGATGGGCGGTGTTGAGATACATCTGGGAAGGGAGGTAGAAAAGATAATTATAGAAAAGGGAAAGGTAATGGGGGTTGAAATGACTGATGGGGAAAGGGTAGCATGTGATATATGTGTGGTTGCATCAGGTGCATGGTCGGGAGTTCTCTTAAAGAAATCGGGAGTCGATATTCCAATTGTTTCTATCAAGAGAATGCTATTCACCGTTTATCTTCCCAAGGAACTCGGATTCAATCATATCCCTATGGCAATTATAGATAAGGGAGTGTATTTTAGAGTCGAGGCAGGTAATCTTCTCGTTGGCAGGGCAAAAGAAGACCAAAAGCCAGGATTTGACACAACGGTTGAAAATAAATATTATGAGGACGAGATGAACCCTTATATGCAGGTTCGTATTCCCGGCACAGAATACTGTAGAATTCTGTCATCCTGGGGAGGATTATACTCTGTTACTCCGGATAATAATGCGATAATTGGTGAATACCCGGGAGTTGATGGTCTATATCTTATAACAGGATTTTCTGGACATGGGATTATGGAATCTCCTCTGGCAGGACAGGCACTTGCCGAACTAATAACAGAGGGAGAGTATAAAACGATAGACCTCTCACCCCTTTCTATAAAGAGGTTTGAGGAAGGAAAGCTAATAAAAGAGACGATAGTAATATAGGACTGGGGAAAATGGGGTAATGGGGTCGTGGGGTGATGGGGTATTGTAGGAACGACTTCCAAGTCGCGGTGAAGGAAAAAGGATAAAGGTTAAAGGATAACTTACCTGATAACCTAATTACCCAATAACTTAGTTACCCAATGACCCAATTTCGTGCCTTAGTGGTGACTCTTAATTTTGATTTTTGATACCTGCCTGCCGGCAGGCAGGTTTGATTTTTGAATTCTCTACCGGGGGTATTATGAGAGATGTAAGTGCCAAAGAGATAGAAGAAGTGGTGAAAGAGATGTGTATGGATGCAAACTACAATCTGGGAGAAGATGTTGTGGACGCAATAAGAAAGGCAAAAGAAAGGGAAGAATCTCCCACAGGAAGGGCAATCCTTGAAGATATCCTGAAAAATATACAAATTGGCAAGACAGAAAAACTTGCCATATGTCAGGATACAGGGTTTGCTGTGTACTTTGTAGAACTGGGTGAGGATGTAAGAATTGTCGACGGGCATTATATGGATGCATTCACAGAAGGAACAAGAAAGGGGTATATGGACGGATATCTGCGAAAGTCCATAGTCTCTGATCCAGTTCTCGCAAGGGTCAATACCAAAGATAATACACCACCTATAGTTTACACAGATATAGTACCCGGAGATAAGATAAAGATTACAATGTGTCCAAAGGGTGGTGGAGCAGAAAATATGGCAGAAGTAAGGATGCTCACTGCAGCACATGGTATTGAAGGTGTTAAGAAATTTGTTTCAGAGCGGGTGGAAAAATCGGGAGGTAATCCTTGTCCTCCGGTTGTGGTCGGAGTTGGTATAGGTGGAACATTTGAGAAATGTGCTATGCTTGCAAAAAAGGCACTTCTCCGTTATCCCCTCGGTTCTCATAATCCCGATAAGAGATTTGCAGAGGTTGAGGAAGAATTGCTTGAAAAAATAAACAATCTTGGCATAGGACCTATGGGACTCGGGGGAAGGACAACTGCACTTGCAGTCCATATAGAAACCTACCCTTGCCATATAGCAACAATGCCTGTAGCAGTAAACTTCAACTGCCATGCAGCAAGACATAAGACAAGGGTAATATAAGAAAAAAGTAGGCAGTAAGTAGTAGGCAGTAAGTAGTATCGAAACTCCAATCCCGACCAACAGCAATGAGAAAGTGTAGGCACGAATTCAATTCGTGCATGCTTAGGATTTTGGAATTTTATCGGGGGGTTATATGGCAGAGATAAAATTACAAACACCATTAAGTGATGAGGATATAGAGAAACTCCACATAGGTGATACAATTCTCCTATCCGGAGTTATATACACAGCACGGGATGCTGCACATAAACGGTTGGTGGATTTAATAAAAGAGAGCAAACCCCTTCCAATAGATATAAAAGGCGGGGTAATATACTACGTTGGCCCTGCACCGGCAAAACCGGGATACGCAATAGGACCTGCGGGACCAACCACAAGTTACAGGATGGATCCATACACACCTATACTCCATGAACATGGATTGAAGGCAACCATAGGCAAGGGGAATAGAGGAGCAGAAGTAGTAGATGCACTTAAAAAATACAAGGCAGCCTATCTCGCTGCTACCGGCGGAGTTGCTGCACTCATAGCAAAGTCTATAAAAAAGGCAGAAATCGTTGCGTATGAAGACCTGGGAGCAGAGGCAATAAGAAGGCTCGAGGTCTGTGACTTTCCCTGTATCGTGGCGAATGACTGTTACGGAGGCGACCTCTTTCAGGAGGGCGTTAGGAAGTATAGAATAACATAGGAAGAGGGAAGAGAGATGAGGGAGGAGATTCGCTCCTCGCTTTTCGCTCTTCACCGTTTCGCATAATTGAAAGACATCCTATAAAGATCAGGATGTCTGAAGTTAAGGCAGTAACTGGATATCCCGGATGTTTTTAAATATCAGATGCTTTCTTATTTAAAGGCATCTGCTCTAAAAGTTGGTTTGTTAGTTAATTTTGGCAACAAGAGTTGCCAGGTAAAAAAGATTGACTTTTAATCTGTGTAATCGTATTCTAAAATCTGTGTAATCAAGTATAATGAACATTATACTAGGAGGAGGGTATGAAGAAGACTACGCAACTGAAAAAAATGCTATTGGAGAAGAAGGCTCTTGTCGTGCCGGGAGCATACGATACACTTTCTGCAATGCTCATAGAGAAAGCGGGATTTAAGGCGATTCAGGTATCTGGATTTGGACTTACTGCATCCTATCTTGGAAAGCCAGATGTAGGACTTCTAACACAAACAGAGATGATAACACTTACAAAGAACATAGCGAATGCAGTTGATATACCCGTTATGGGAGATGGGGATACGGGATTTGGAAATGCAATAAATGCAATACGAGCCACACGAGAGTTTGAAGATGCCGGATGTGCTGGAATGAATATAGAAGACCAAGTATTCCCGAAGAAGTGTGGACATATGGAGGGGAAACAGATTATTTCACTGGAAGAGATGGTTTTAAAGATAGAGGCGGTTTGTGACGCAAGAAGAGATCCTGACTTTGTGATAAATGCAAGAACAGATGCCATCTCCGTGGTCGGGCTCAATGAGGCAATAAAGAGAGGAAAGGCATACGCAAAGGCAGGTGCCGATCTGATATTTGTTGAGGCACCAAAAACCAAAGAAGAGATAAAAAGAGTTGTCAGCGAAATAGATGCACCTGTATCAATAAATCTCTTTGACGGTGTAAAGGGTGGAAAAACTCCTCTTATGAGCATAGAGGAGCTCAGAGAACTTGGTGTTGCGAGGGTATCAATTCCTGTTGGAACCATATTTGCAGTTGTGAGGGGTGTAAGCAACTATCTTGAAGCACTTGCAAAAGAAGGAATAATACCTGATAGATATGATCTTGTGATACCGTTTGAAGAGTTTAAGGAACTTGTTGGGCTTCCGAAGATAAAAGAACTTGAAAGAAGATACCTACCAAAAGAGATATACCAGGAGAGATATAAGGAAGGGTAATGATGGGGTAATGGGTTAATGGGGTAATAAACCCAAGTTCTTTAGTTAAGTTTTTTTGAAAATACCTGGGGGAGGTTATGAGAAAAACAATCGCGGAAAAAATCCTTACAAGAAAAAGTGGCAAGAGTGTGACCACCAATGAAATTGTTGAGGCAAAGGTAGATATTGCAATGTCACACGAAAACGCTGATATGGTTTTGAAGGCGTTCAGGAACATTGGAATTCCAAAGGTATGGGACCCTGAGAGAATCGTTATCCTGTTTGACCATCGTATTCCTGCTGAATCAGAACGAACTGCAACTACACACAAGAGATTACGGGAGTTTGTGGAAGAACAAGGGATAAGGAACTTCTATGATATGCGGGATGGAATCTGCCATCAGATTCTACCAGAAAAGGGGCATACGAGACCGGGTGAGATTCTCGTTGGAACAGATTCACATACCACAACTCACGGCGCATTCGGTGTGCTTGCAACAGGCATAGGGGCGACAGAGATGGCAGGTGTCTGGGCAACAGGCAAGCTATGGTTCAAAGTCCCGGAGACAATCAAGATAACAGTTAACGGAAAATTTCAATCATCCGTATCAAGTAAAGACCTGATACTCCATATAATCGGAACGCTCAAGGCAGATGGAGCAGATTACAAGGCGGTAGAATTCTCAGGAGAGGCTATTGATAATATGACAATAGCCAGCAGAATGGTGCTCTCAAATCTCTCTATGGAGATGGGGGCAAAGTGCGCATTTGTTCTCCCTGATGAGAAAACCATCCAGTATGTGAGAGAGAGAACAAATAAACCGTTTGATACAATTCTGCCCGATTCTGATGCAGAATATCTTAGAGAAATAGAGTTTGATGTTTCAGAACTCTCTCCGCAGATTGCCTGCCCGCACGCTGTTGATAATGTAGAGAATGTGGTAGATGCTTCAGGAACAAAGATAAACCAGGCACTTATTGGTTCCTGCACTAATGGAAGACTTGAAGATCTTGAAGTGGCAGCAAGAATTTTGGAAGGGAAGAGTGTTCACCCAAAGGTAAGGATGCTTGTAATCCCTGCATCGAGGGAGATCCTGATTGAAGCAATAAGAAAGGGTTATATAGAGACATTTGTCACAGCAGGAGCACTCGTTCTGAATCCTGGATGTGGTCCCTGTCTCGGCGCACATCAGGGCGTGCTTGCCCCCGGTGAGGTGTGCATATCATCCACAAACAGAAACTTCCAGGGAAGAATGGGAAGTCCAGAATCCTTTGTCTATCTTGCTTCACCTGCAACTGTTGCCGCATCCGCAGTGCTGGGAGAGATAGCAGACCCGAGGCAGTTTATCAATTGAGCGCTTGTGCAAACTGTTAGTCTGTCGCATTTCTAAAAATTAGACACAGACAAATCTTGTAGGCACGCCTGCCTGACGGCAGTCAGGATTTCAAATCGTGCAAGGGCGGTTTCAAACAATGCAAATCTACCTATCGGTAGACAGGTAATAGCACAAATTAAATTTGTGCCTACAATCCTTAAATATATCTGCGTCAAAAATTAGTAAAGCATGGGTCACAATCTCTGTGTTCCCTGCCCTTACCGGCAGGCGGGTTCTGTGGTTAGGTTTTCTACAATACCAATAAATAAAAAGGGGGATTTATGCTTATACCTGTGGAGATAAGAGAGAAAGAATTTAATAGAACCATTAGAGGATACGACCCAAAAGAAGTAAAAGAAACATTGGACACCATCGCAGACGATTTTGGACGTCTTTTAGATGAAAATAGAAAATTGCTGGAGAAACTTTCTACTTATGAGAAACTTGAAAACAATCTGAGGGATACCCTTATACTTGCCCAAAAAACTGCAGAAGATACAAAGAAAAATGCTGAAAAGGAGAAAGAACAGATAATAAAAGAGGCACTGGAAGAAGCAAAAAAAATTAAGGAAGAAGCTGAAAAGATACTATTGAATGCAAAAAATGAACAGAAAAACATTGTAGAGGAGATAAGAAAAAGAGAAAAGGAAGTTGAAGAAGAGCTTGGTCGACTTGAGGCAAAGAGAGATTCTTTTAAAGCAAATTTCAAGGGCCTCCTCTCTTCCTATCTTGAGGAACTTACACGGGAAGTGGTTGAAACCAAGAAGAAACAGAAAAGCGCGAAATAGTAGATTTATTAAATGGGGCAGTAAATGAAAATCAATGTCAGGGTCATACCAAGGGCAAGAAAGAGGGACGTGACAAAACAGCCCGATGGCAGTTACAAAATAAAGGTTCTGTCACCCCCAATAAATGGAAAAGCGAACAGGGAAGTAAGAGAAATAATTGCAAGAGAATTCGGTGTTAAACTGTCAAGGGTGAGAATAATAAGTGGTGAAAAGGGGAGGGAGAAGGTGGTAGAGATTCAAGGCAGATGATTTGGCGGTTATGTTTCTTGCAATATTTGGTCATTATCAAAGTTTTGTTACTAACTGGTTAAAAATAGTAGCATACAGAGTTAATCCCCATTATGGTTTTTAGGCAGATTGTGAGATTTATTTGTGGGAGGCATCTCTCGTACGAGCCGTATGGCCTGATGCCGATAATACAATTGCGGGCAGAGTCAAGGTCAGGAGACCTTTCCCACAGAAAAACATATACAACTTAGTATAAACACTTCTTGGGTGTCAAATGTCTTGTTATCACACAATACTTTAACAATATACGGGAGGTTTTATGACAGAACTATTACGCGAGATAAATGATGCAATAAAAGCGATAAGAAAAACCACCGATATGACTCCGAAGATAGCGATAATCCTCGGAACAGGACTTGGCAAACTGGTTCAGAATATAGATATCAATACTACAATATCCTATAAAGATATTCCTCACTTTCCTGTATCAACGGTAGAGAGCCATGAAGGAAGGCTCATTTTCGGATACCTGAGCGGAAAACCTGTTGTCTGTATGCAGGGAAGATTTCACTACTATGAGGGATATGGAATGAAGGAAGTTACATTTCCTGTAAGGGTTATAAAGAAACTTGGCGCAGATATACTCTTAGTTTCAAATGCAGCAGGTGGATTAAACCCATTGTTTGAAAGAGGAGATGTAATGCTTATAACAGACCATATTAACCTCCTACCAGAAAATCCGCTGAGGGGCAAAAATGATGAATCACTCGGTCCAAGATTTCCCGATATGTTAGGAGTTTATGACAGGGATTTTATAAAACTCGCTGAAAAAGTCGCATTACAAGAGAAAATTCCCGTGAGGAAAGGTGTTTATGCATCCCTTCAAGGTCCATGCTTCGAGACACCTGCAGAATACAGAATGCTAAGAATAATAGGAGCGGATGCTGTTGGTATGTCTACTGTCCCTGAAGTGATAGTTGCGAGGCATATGAAGATGAAGGTTTTTGGAATATCAATAATAACAGATATGGGACTTCCCGATATCCTGGAACCTGTATCACATGAGATAGTTATAAAGGCAGCAGAGGAGGCAGAACCCAAACTCACAAAACTCGTTACTAGTTTTGTTAAGACATTGTGAACCCTCTTCTTTTCCAAAAACTCGGAATGTTTTCTATCTCTTCCTTACTAAAGTATTCCTTGATGCCCTTTACAATGTTCGTAGCCGTATCCGTGTCTACTAAAACCCCTGTGCCTATCTCCACCATACTTGCCCCGAGGAGGAGAAATTCGAGGGCATCTCTTGCTGTCATTATTCCACCTATACCTATTACAGGTAAGTTCGTATTTTTAATAGCATTGTAAACACAGCACAGCGCAACAGGCTTTATAGCAGGCCCGGATAGCCCTCCTTTACCCCCACCTATCTCTGATTTCCCCGTATCTATATTCACTGCAAGCGCAGGAATGGTATTTATAAGTGCTATGGCATCTGCGCCTCCATCCTCTGCTGCAGAGACAATCTTTTTATTCTCAAATAGGGGAGGTAATTTTGCAATAATGATCTTTGATACAGTATTTCTTATACTCTTTATAATTTTTCTTATTGAATCCGGATGTTTTCCAAACTCCAGCCCACCTTTTTTCACATTCGGACATGAGAGATTCACTTCTATACCTACAACTTCTGTCTGCTCAAGCATACGGGCAAGTTCCACATACTCAGCCATATCCTCACCTGCTATAGAGGCGATAACATTTGTGCCACAGGATAGAATCTCCGGGAGTTCATCTGACAGAAATTTGTCTATACCAGAGTTTGCAAGTCCTATTGAATTTATAACTCCGCAGGGTATCTCAAATATTCTCGGAGGAGGATTTCCTTCTCTTGGCTTCAGTGTTACAGACTTCGTGATGACGCCACCAAGTGCCGATACATTGGTAAATTTAAGCGTATCCCTACCAAAACATCCTGATGCCAGAAGCACAGGATTTTTAAATGTTACATCTCTTATCTTCACTGATAAATCCATATATTGCATATAGGGTCATTTGACCCAATTCTATTATACTACAATTTCCAAAAATTGTCAAGTCATTTCGTTTTATTTTATTACTTTTTCCTTGACTTCTTTTCTTTTTTATGTTATAATTCCCGCGATTTTGCACTTTAAAAAATTTATGAATAGACTGCAGATTTAAGAGTAAAGACTTCTTATTTTTAGCCCTGTGTCTTTGGTTTGAAGCCTCCAGTCTTCTGTATAATTTTGATTTTTGAAATTTGATTCCTGCCTGCCGGCAGGCAGGTTTAATTTTACAAAGAGGGGGTAACATGAAAAAAGTTGGCTACTTTGAGGGAACAGATTCAACAATACTGGCTACTCTTGCAGCGGAAGGTATAGATACCCTACCATTGGGAAACGGAGAAGATGGCTACGGCAAGTATATCGGACATATAACAAAGGGGGACAATATTTCACTTGTCGTGGGATATCTCCATAAGGTTATTCCTCTTGCCGAAATGGCGGCAAAGTCATCAGATATTCTCTATTCCTGTACGGTGCACAAGATTCCAGTGGTACTTCTTGTTCCGAAACAATTTCACGAAAAGGCTAAAAAGGTTCTGGGAGACATTGCAGAGAAAGTGAGACTCGTTGACTCTAAAAACGCACTGAACGAGATAATGAAACTGCTGGGATAGGTATAGCCACTGATAACACGGAGTTCCAATCGTAGAGGTAATATTAAATATTAGACGTTGTCCCAAAGTGTTGTGCTGGGAAGAAGCAGTTAATTGGAGTGCCTGCGGTAGGCAGGCAATAGCTTGCTATTGCCAAGCCATGACAGGGCACTCTAGTCCTCTACGCATTACCAAGGTAATGCACTCCACTATAGATGACTTTAATGCCATCACGTCACTTTAGAACATTCCCAAATATTAAAATGATCCACGGGATCCGGATGGACAAATCAACCTTGCATAAAAATTAAAGATTTTCTACGGGGTAAAAATTCAAAAAAAATTTAACACGAATTACACAAATATCTCAAATTACACGATTAAAACATTGAACAACTTTTTTATTCGTGACCATTCGTCTAATTCCTGCCTACCGCAGGCAGGCGTAGTATTTGTGTTTACAATTCTGATATTTCCTGGTGTATTGGTAGTGTCGAATAGAATATGGAAGAAACCACAGAGGACACAGAGTATCTTTGATGTAGGAAATTAAGAAAAAAATAGAAAACCTCTGTGCTCTCTCCTATTGGACCCAAAGTTTGCCAGAGGTGAGCTACAAGCAAGAAAAACGCTGATAGAGAATTTGAGCACACAGAGAATAAATAAATATTATCTCTCTGTGCTCTCTGTGGTCATTTGTTTGACAATACTTGGTGTATTGAAAGGGAGGAATTATGGAAAGATTGAATCCATTCAAGATAGCACAAGAGCAACTGGATAAAGCAGCAAAGATGCTTGGACTGGATGAAGCTACACACGCTATACTGCGTGAGCCTATGACGGAGTTCCATTTCACAATCCCTATCAGGATGGACTCTGGTAAGGTTAAAGTCTTCAAGGGGTTCAGGGTTCAATATAATAATGCAAGGGGTCCTTGCAAGGGAGGTATAAGATTCCATCCAGAGGAGACCATAGATACTGTCAGGGCGCTTGCTGCCTGGATGACATGGAAGACGGCAGTGGTAGATATACCCCTTGGAGGAGGAAAAGGTGGTGTTGTTGTAGATCCGCAGAAACTTTCTTATCGAGAGAAGGAGAGATTGTGTCGCTCTTTTATGGCCGCTTTATGGAAAAATGTAGGGCCTTTTAAAGATGTTATGGCACCCGATGTTGGAACAACAGCCCAAATGATGGGCTGGATGATGGATGAATACTGCAAAATTCAGGGCGAATGTTGTCCCGGTATCATCACCGGCAAGCCTGTAGAGATGGGTGGGTCGCTTGGCAGAAAGGAAGCAACTGGGTATGGAGTTGTTATAACAATTAGAGAGGCGATGAAGCGAGTTGGACTTCGCCCTCATGAATGCACTGCTTCTATTATGGGATTCGGCAATGTAGGACAATCCGCTGCTATAAACTTTGTGCGGCATCTCAGCGGTAAAGTAATTGCTGTCTCCTGCTGGGACCACAAAGATACGACATCTTATACTTACAGCAAAGATCATGGTATTGACCCTAAATTTCTTGTCTCGATTACTGATCAGTACGGTAGTATTGACAAAGAAAAAGCAAAAGATGCTGGATATACTGTTGAGAATGGTGATGCATGGATTTCAAAAGATGCTGACGTCCTGATACCCGCAGCATTAGAAAACGCCATTAATAAGGAAAATGTAGATAATATTAGCAAAAGAGTAAAGATTATTGGAGAGGGAGCTAATGGTCCCACAACCACTGAGGCGGACGAGGTACTATATAAGAGAGGTATATTTGTTGTGCCAGACTTTCTTGCAAATGCGGGTGGCGTCACAGTTTCTTATTTTGAACAGGTTCAGAATACCTATAATTTTTACTGGGAACTACAAGATGTGCAACATATGCTTGATCAGAAGATGACAAAGGCATTTAATGATGTCTATGCAATGCACAGGGAGAAGAAGGTTGATATGAGAACTGCGGCCTATCTTGTGGCAGTCAATAGGGTTGTGAAGGCTATGAAATTGAGGGGCTGGGTGTAAAGTGGTCAAATTCCACATCTTCTGCGCGAAACGCAGGACCATCTTTACATACATATTTATATCCATTCTTTGTCTTGACGGCGCAGGAAAGACATACACCGTACCCACAGCCCATCCTTGCCTCAAGGGATAGTATGCAGGTTACCTCCCGGTGGGAATAAAACACCTTTACTTTCTCAAGCATAGAGATTGGGCCACAGGTAACAATAGTGGAGCCACTGGAAACATCGGGAAGATAATCTGTTACAAGCCCCTTTTCACCCACACTCCCATCCTCTGTCACGATCTGAAAGATCGTGTTCGTTGTTCGTGTTCGTTTTTCACCCTCTCTCTTCGCTCTTCGCTCTTCCCTCTTCCCTGTCACTGTCGCGACTGGGAAGTCGCTCCTACCATACTCCATTTCTTCCACTGGAAGAATGCCATCTTTGTTCCTTGCTCCCATAATCAGAAATCCTCCTGCTTCTCTGTAGAGGAAATATAATGGGGCAATACCCATTCCCCCTGCTATAAGGTATAAATTTTCAGAACTTGGGGGTAGGTCAAAGGGCTTACCAAGGGGTCCCAATACATCTATTTGATCTCCTTTTCTATATGTAGATAGAAGATTTGTTCCAATTCCTCTTACATTATAAAGGATTGCAAACCTGTCTCCATCGGTATAGTGAACACTCATAGGACGTCTTAAGAGGGGATAATATCCATCCCCAATCCTCAGATTTACAAACTGTCCCGGCATTGTCTCTCTTGCAATTCTCTCCTCCTCAAGAACCATCCTGAAGATAAGGGGGGTAATCCTCTCATTTTCTATAATTCTTGCAGTAGCCATTAATTGGTCAATTGGGAAATTCACTCGCGAGTTACCCAAATCACCCGTCTCTTGGATAATCTGGTTGGACTGCTTTACTCAAAATTTTGCAGGGCGTCAAAAACGCTCTCCGCGATTCTTTGATTTAAATGTTGATTATATTGAGTAGCCGCCTCCTCAGCATGATACCTATTTCCTTGATAATAACGCCGGAAGAGGAAAAAATAACTGGAAATAGCATCTCGGTAGTTGTTTTCTATTAAATTACCAAAGAAAAAATAACCGGTTAATATGTTAATTGCCAATGCGTTTAGTCCACTACGCCAATCGCCAGCATAAATTTGACCGGTACCGGGTAGAAATGTGGAGAGTAATTTTGCCAGAGCAGGTGACTTATATCCCAAATTTTGGGCTTTCAAAAGCATGGAATACACCTGTGAAAATGTTTCAGAAGAATTCCCTTCCAAACTATCATTAGAATAAACCTGAAATGCATTTCTTGCATTTTCCCATTCGAAGGAGTAGAGCGAAGCGATAGCACGAAAAAATGCTGCTTTTCGTTTAAGGGTTGGAAATCGAGTGAATGATTCCAGTTTGAGTAATCGAAATTCTGCAGCATTGTAATTTCCACTTGCGATTAGAGTAACCGCTAGGCTTATTTCTCTTTCATTTTTGACACTGTCATTAGACGCAGTTTGGACAGAACCACGCAATGCATCCAGAGACTCTGCCCACCTTCTTTCATTACGATAAGCCAATCCAATTTGGTAATATGCATAACTAACGCTATCCGATGTGGGATTGAAGAAAATAAACCTTTTATATTCGGTTATAGCCTCATCGTAGTTCTCCAAAGCGAAAAGGTATTCAGCAAGATTCAGGCATCTATCCTCTGCATACGCACAGACACTATAGAATAGTATTATATACCCGGTAAAAATCCTAATCAAAATTGACATGAATAGACATCTTTACTCTGTTCAAAAGATTTTCTTCCTGTTCTTCGTTATAAATTTGTGGCTGAACACCCCACATGGTATCCACCCTTTATGAAATCATGCACGAAATTATCTAATACAATAGGTGGTAAGTTAAATACTTGTGGAGAGATATTACTTCCGCTCTCCTTAAGTATATCTACA
>JAYENM010000043.1:0-4616 GCA_034722095.1 Caldifarciminota bacterium
TTATGAGTTATTCAAGTGGAAATATTACATACTGCGCAGTATTCAATATAAATACAAAAGAAAAGCAAATTAAATTTTCTGATATCTACTCAGGGGATGTTTATGATGTGGTAACCGAAATGGCAGAAGATGTAAGCTCAGTGCTTAAAAATGACTATTCGAAATTGGAGTTAGAATCTATGGAGTTCAATCTAATTCCCTCCTACGAGGCAAAAATAGCCCAGATTAAGGATATTGAAGGAGATTTGAGAAATGATACTCTTTTCTTGATATGCACGGTAATTCCTTATAGAGGAAAGGCTCTAAGGATTGAAGAAAAGATACCCATAAGGAACTCTGATGGAAAGAAACCTTTAACGGTAAGCGCTTCAGGGTGTGATGCAGTGAGAATGCGTGTGTGGAATGAAGTCGGAGACTTTAATGATTTCGTGGAATATGTTGAAAATAAGCCAAAAAGAACCTCTATTGTTATTCAGGTATCCGGTCAGGATGGCGATATTCTACCACTATCTTATGGCAAGTTTATAAAAAGGAATAAAAGACCACTGTATGAAAAGGTAGTGGAAACAGAATGGGTCATTTCAGGCAGTGCATCCTGTGAGATAAAGTAGTGGTGTCTATCTCATAAGTATTATCCTCTCCCCCTTTCACCTTTCACATTTCACCTTTTATCAATCATCTCTTTCCCCATATAAGGTACAAGTTTATCAGGAATCCTCACAGAACCGTCTTTCTGTTCGTAGTTTTCCAGAAGCGCAATAAACAACCTGGGAAGTGCAAGACCAGAACCATTGAGTGTGTGGACATAGCCTGAGGTCTTACCATCCCTGAATCTTATATTTGCTCTTCTTGCCTGAAAATCTTCAAAATTACTAATAGAGGATATCTCAAGCCATCTTTTGAGAACAGGTGCCCAGACTTCTATATCATAAGTCTTTGCTGAGGCAAAACTCATATCATTTACAGGGAGTAATCTCACTCTGTAAGGAATCTCAAGTAACTTTAAAATTATTTCTGCATCCTGCAGGAGTGTCTCAAGTTCATTATACGAGCCATCAGGGAGTACAAATTTAACAAGCTCTACCTTGTTAAATTGATGAACTCTTATAAGTCCCTTTGTCTCTCTTCCATAGCTCCCCGCCTCTCTTCTGAAACAGGCGGTATAACCAACATACTTTATTGGGAGCTTCTTGCCAGGTATAGTCTCATTCTTATGGAGATTCGTTATAGGCACCTCTGCAGTCGGATTTAAAAAAAAGTCATCTTTTTCAATTCTGTACATATCCTCCTCAAGTTTTGGAAGTTGCCCCGTTCCAAACATCGACTCCCTATTTACCAGAAATGGAGTGAATACCTCCGTATATCCCCGAGAGGTATGTGTATCCAGCATAAAGTTTATTAAAGCACGCTCCAATCTTGCGCCATCTCCTTTGTAGGAAGGAAATCTCGAGGATGCTACCTTAACTCCTCTTTTTAAATCAAGCAAAGATATAGCATTTGCAAGGTCAAGGTAGGAAAGGGGTTCGAAATCAAACTCTCTCTTTTTACCCCACTCCCTTATAATTATCTTATCCCCTTCAACTGGGACAGATGGATGTGGCACATTTGGAATCTGTATGAGAATCTCGTAAAGATTCTTCTCTATTTCAGAAAGTTTCTTGTCACTCCTCTTAATCTCTTCGGCTATCTTTCCTGCCTTGTTCTCCTCCGCATTTGTGTTTCTACCTTCTCTTTTTAACTCTCCAATTCTCTTGGATATCTCCTTTCTTTCGCGTCTTTTTTCATCCCGTTTCTGGATGAGACCTCTCCTCTGGGTATCAAACTCAAGCAATGAAGTTATATCAACATTCTCTCCCTTATTCTTTATTGCCTTTTTTACAAGTTCTATATTTTCTCTTACAAATGCAATTTCAAGCATATCTCCCCCTATGAAAAATGCAAAAATCAAGTCTAAAAAGTCAAATCTGTATCCTTGTCAAGCTCTTTTAATTTATTCTTCCTACTTCTTATAGATATTATACCCGCTACTAAAAACACTATAAGAATCATCACCCATAAGAAAGCATTAGAAGATAGAAAGTAAGTCCAATTATATGTTTTCGTAACCCATTCCTCCCATTCCCTCGCGAACTCCTTGTGGGTTACACCAAGTGCAGAGAACATAGCTTCATCAAAATCCTCTTCTTTTAAATTCTTCAGAATGTCCCTCAATGCCTCTCTATCAAAGTTTTTTATAATATATGAAATAGCAGAGAAACTCTCAGTATAAGCAATATCAGCTCTTTTCTTATCCGATGGAAATCTATATTCTATAGAAGATAGCGGTATAAGCGAATTTGTGAAGTTTGCAATTGCAAGAACTTTCTCTCTACCGAATCTCCATTCTTGTGAGCAGTACATCGCAATTCCTTCATTAAACCATCTGGGTATTCTCTTTCCATCCACAGCTTCACCAAGAACAATATGGGCAAGTTCGTGTTTCGTTATGCTTTTTATATCTATATCCTTTTTTATAACCCTCGGTGAACATAAAATTATGAGGCTATTTTCTGCATCAGCAAAGCCAACCCCCCAATCAGGAAAACCTGCCTTTGTTAGATTCTGAAACTCTTGTGCATCCGATACAAGTTTTATATGAATGTTTCTTTTATAGGTATGCCCAATGAAAGCAGAAATTTCGGGTAGTGCGTCTTGTACAATCTCAAGTATCTCCATTGCGAGATCGCTATCTATTTCATCATACTTTATGTAGATGCCACCAGAGGTTTGAACTGCAAGAAATAAAATAGACAAAAATAGCATATTATTCTGTTGCCAGTGATCTGAAATATGCCCTTATCAGTCTTTCGTATTCCTTTGGATACTGCTTCCTTAGCGCCTCCAATATATCCTTTTGATTTATACCCCTTTTTGTCTCCAACACAAGATTATCAGGTGCCGCGATATCTAAAAATTCCTTACCAGGTTTTGAAATCCTGCGCACACTTTCCCTCTCTTTGTACATAGATTTTTGAGCGGTAAGGAGATATTTCAAAAGTCTTGTCTGTCTTTTTAAGATTTCCTCGCTTATGCCATATTTTTTAATATCCGATGCAAGAGATTCCATCTCGTTTGCTATTCCTTCAAGGTCTCCGAGCACCCTGCCTTCTGATCCTTCGGCTATTTCCTTCAACGAACTGGCAAGTTCTGCCTGTTTTCTTGCAATCTCTGCCAGCTCAGACTCAATATTTTGTCCCCCGGCACCTATGGGAAAGAGAGTCTGTGCAAGTTGATTTAGTCCAATTTGTGTCTGCGCAATCTCTGCGAGACTTTGAAACAACTGAGCTAAAGATGGCATTCCTCCAGTCATTCCTTTCATACCATCTTCAAGGGCAAACAGTTCAAAAGTTACATCGTTTAGAAACTCCATAGCATGTTTGCCTGATTGGATTGCCTCCTTCCTATCACCGTGTCTTGCCTGTTCACTTGCCTTTTTTGTCTCTTTTAGAGCAGCTTCAAGTAATACAGTTGTTCCTTCTCCTTTATCGCCCAAGATGGATGAGAGAAAAAATGACAGGTCGTCCCTAAAAGCCGAAATTCCCTCAGATAGTGCGTTCTCTCTTTCGGCGAATTCCAGCGCATTTGTCTCTTTTAAAATGTTCTCTTGTTCAAAGGAAAGTGCGATACTTGCCAGTTGTTTCTTTCTTAAATTCCTTTTTATCTCTTCTGAAAATCCGCCCATCATCATATTTTGAAGAGACCGCAAATTCTGAGAAAGTGTAGAAAGATCATTTGAAATTTTATCCATAAGGGAAGACGAATATTCTCCCATCTGCATACTCATTCTGACATCCTCCATAGAGTTTGTGATGTTGTCTGCGTTCTTTGCCTCTTTAAACAACTCAGTACTTATCTCCTCTATTTTCTCAGAGAGTTTCTTCAAAGATTGTGTCAAGTTCTGCATCTCTTCTTTCAGCAGGTTCTCATCAGATGCAAGTTCTTCAGGGCTTATGCCCTCCTCAATTGCATCTCTCAGGTCATCCTGCCTCTGCTTTATCTCTTCGAGTTTATCCACTATATTCTGTAATTCCTGTCCGTTCCTAAGTCTTTGTAGGAAATCAATAGTATCTTCAAGCCTTCTTTTGAATTCACGCTCTGTAATATTGAAATTTTTTAATGCCTCCATCAAGAGTTCAGGATTCTTTTGTAGTGTTTCCTGCAGTTTCTCTCTTGCTCTCTTTACATCTTCTGTTTCAAGCTCCCTCATCAGTTCTTCTATCATTCTCATCTTCTCAAGTGCTTCTTCATCCAGAAATATTGTGTTTTCCATCTTACTGATAAGTTCCTCTGTCTTTCTTGCTACCTCAGCAAGCTTCTCCTCAAGTTCTGCGTGCTCCAATAGAAGGTTTTCAATTGTTTCCCTGTCTCTTGCAGATATTGCGTCTTTTTTTGTGAGCACCTCTATTCTCTTTTGCAGATTATCAAGTCTTTCAAGAACTAATTCCATACTACTTGATACCTCCTCGGTCTTTGAAGTGATCTCTTTATATAACTCATCGAGAAGTGGAAAGCGTATTCTGTATAATGGAGTGCTGGCAGCCTTCGGTCCTTTAAATGTATCATTGTCATATACGGTA
>JAYENM010000044.1:0-4557 GCA_034722095.1 Caldifarciminota bacterium
TATATATATATTATTATAAATAGTATTATTAAAAATATGAAAATATATCTTATAAATATGCAAAATATGGTATGTTACAATTGTTTGTTTATAAACCCTTTTGTTTTGCCGAGAGTTACCTGTAACGTCTTATATAACAAGAAGTTATTTTTTTAAGCCGATTGTGGATAACTTTGTGGATAAGTTTGTGTATTTCGATGGTATGTCAATATTGTAATTGGAGTTATTCCTGTGGAAAAAATTCAACCGGATAAGGCAAAGGAATTATGGAATGAGGTGTTATCCATTGTAAGCAGTAAAATTCCACCTCAATCCTTTAAAACATGGCTAGAACCCACAAAAGGGGTATCTATAAAAGGAAACTCTCTTTTTGTGGATGTTCCAAATATGTTTTTTGTTGACTGGATTGAGGAGCATTACCGTAATATCATAGATAGCGCTTTTGATAGTATCGTCGGAGATACCATCTCTATAAAATTTAACCCGGTAGAAAAGAGAATTGCACCTACATCAAGAAAGGTAACGCTCTACCGTGTAGATGGATATAATCTCCAGAAAAGGTATACGTTTGATACCTTTGTAGTCGGTTCCGGGAATAGGTTCGCACATGCTGCTACACTCGCTGTTGCAAAGTCTCCGGGACAGGCGTATAATCCATTATTTATATATGGAGCAGTTGGTCTTGGTAAGACCCATTTACTCCAGGCAATAGGGAACTATGTACGAGATAATCATTCTGATTTGAAGGTGTATTATACATCATGTGAGAAGTTCTTAAATGAGATGGTGGATGCAATACAGAACGGAGCAACCATACAATTTAAAAAGAGATACAGAGGTAAAGACATTCTTCTTATTGATGATATGCAGTTTATACAAAATAAGGAGGGGTTACAGGAAGAGATCTTTCATACTTTTAATTCTTTATACGATAAGGGTAAGCAGGTTGTTATGACATCCGATAGACCTCCAATAGAGATAGAAGGTATAGAGGAAAGATTATTATCGAGGTTTCAATGGGGTCTGGTCTGTGATCTTAAACCCCCTGATTTTGAGACAAGGGTTGCTATTCTAAAAAAGAAGGCGGCATTAGCCGGAGCAACTGTATCAAATGATATATTACTCTATATTGCCCAGAGGATAAAATCAAATATAAGGGAGTTAGAGGGCGCACTCGTTACGCTATTAGCACTTACATCGCTTACCGATACACAATTAAGTTTAGAATCCTCCAAACAGATACTGGATGATATTCTTGGAAGAGAGAAGACCAATAAGATAACCATAGAAAAGATTCAAGAAGTTGTGTCAAATCATTATAGTGTAACACCACAAGCATTAAGAGGAAAAAGAAGGGTAAAATCTTTGAATTTTCCAAGACAGGTGGCTATATATATCTCAAGAGAGTACACTAATTTATCTTTAAAAGCTATAGGAAAAGGTTTTGGTGGAAGAGACCACTCAACCATACTACATGATTATGAAAAAATAAGATCTTTAATAAGTAAAAGTAACGAGATAAAAATTGATATAGATCATATTATAAAAAAATTAGAAATACAAAAATGTAGATAACTACTACTTTTTAAACACTTTCTCCACATACGTCAAATTCAAAATAACTCTTAAAGGATTATATAGATACCTCTCGTTATCCCAAATTCCACATACCCTACTATATAGTCTAATTTTTTATTATAGATTTATTAGTATTAGTAATAATGGATATTTAAAATATGAGAGAGTATAATCAAAAAGAAATAGATAAAAAATGGCAAAAGATATGGCAGAAGACGAAACTTTATAAGACACTTACAATTAAAAATAAACCGAAGTTTTACTGTTTAGATTTTTTTCCATATCCATCAGGGGATGGTCTCTCTGTTGGACACCTACGTAATTATATACCAACAGATGTGATTTCAAGGTATAAGAGAATGAGAGGATATAATATTCTCCATCCGATGGGATGGGATGCATTTGGGCTTCCAGCAGAAAATGAGGCAATAAATAAAGGACTCCATCCAAAAATCACAGTTCCAAAATATATAACAAATTATAAACAACAACTTTCTATAGTTGGTCTCTCATACGACTGGGAAAGAGAAATAAATTCATCCACTCCTGACTACTATAAATGGACACAATGGTTTTTCCTTCTCTTGTATGATAAAGGACTTGCATATAAAGCGATATCTTTTGTAAATTACTGCCCAAAATGTGGGACAGTGCTTGCAAGAGAAGAAGTGGAGGGTAATACCTGTTGGAGATGTCATACAGAGGTTAAAAAAATAAAAAAAGAACAGTGGTTTTTTAAGATAACCGCGTATGCCGATAGGCTACTTAAAGACCTTAAACTGGTTGACTGGCCTGAAAATATAGTGGAGATGCAGAAAAACTGGATAGGATATAGTGAAGGTGTAGAATTTGAAATACCCGTAACTGGATTAAAAACAAAGTTAAGCGTGTTCACCACAAGACCTGATACAATATATGGTATGACATACGTGGCGGTGTCACCGGAACATCCAATAGTAAGACAACTCGTGAGTCCTAATAAAAGGGATGAAGTAGATAAATTTATGCGGATGGTTGAAAAAGAGTCGGAGATAGAGAGGCTTTCAAAAGAGAAGGAACCATTAGGTGTGTTTACAGGTAGTTACGCGATAAATCCATTAGATAATAAGACAATTCCTATCTATCTCGCTGATTATGTTTTATCTACATATGCTACTGGTGCGATTATGGCAGTTCCGGCACATGACGAGAGAGATTTTATCTTTGCAAAAAAATATAAACTTCCGATAAAAGTTGTAATACAAAACACGGAACACGGACTACAGAATGAAAATATGGAGTGCGCATATACAGGAGAAGGCATTATGGTGGACTCAGCTGAGTTTAGCAATCTTCCATCAGATGAGGGCAGGCAGAAGATTATAGAATATATAGAGGGTCTTGGTATAGGACAACGAGTAACTTACTATAGACTTAGAGATTGGCTTATATCTCGTCAAAGATACTGGGGCGCACCTATACCCATAGTTTACTGTGAAAAGTGTGGTGAAGTTGCTGTGAGAGACCTCCCTGTTCTATTGCCAGATGTTGACGACTACAAACCATCTGGCACAGGAGAATCTCCCTTGGCGGGCATTTCTGAATTTGTTCATACCACCTGTCCGGTATGTGGTCGTGAGGCGAAAAGAGAAACAGATACAATGAGTGGATTTGCCTGTTCATCGTGGTATTTTTTGAGATTTGTATCTCCAAAGTACGATAAGGCACCATTTGACAAGAAAGAAGTGGAATATTGGCTTCCTGTTGACCTTTATGTCGGCGGTGCAGAGCATGCTGTGATGCATCTTCTGTATGCCAGATTCTGGACAAAGGTGATGTACGATGCCGGGCTTATCAATTTTGTTGAACCCTTTTTTAGATTGAGAAATCAGGGTGTAGTCCACGCTCCAACAGGGAAGAGGATGTCAAAGTCGAGGGGGAATGTGATAATCCCTGATGAGATAGTGGAAAGGCACGGTGCAGATGCACTGAGGCTGTATGAGCTCTTTATGGCTCCATTTGATCAGCCTGTCGTATGGGATACAAATGGGATAATCGGGCAAGAGAGATTTTTGAAGAGAGTCTGGAGGTTCGTTGTTGGAAGAGAAAACAAAATAGGGCATGTAGGGGTGAACAGCAGTTCACCCCTACCGTCCCTCCATAGAACCATAAAAAAGGTTACAGAAGATATAGAGGCGTTTAAGTTCAACACCGCAATTGCATCTATTATGGAGTTTATGAACAAGATATATAATATCTCTATGGATGATGCTACCCACAGGGAGGTTGCTGAGAACCTGATTTTAATTCTTTCTCCGTTTGCCCCCCATATATGTGAAGAGTTATGGCAGACTTTAGGGAAGGAAGACAGTGTTACACAGATGCCGTGGCCCGAGTATAGCGAGGAACTTGTAAGAGAGGAGTTTGTGACAATCCCTATTCAGGTTAACGGCAAGTTGAGAGCGACACTTGAAGTGAAAAAGGGAACCACAAGGGAGATAATAGAAAAACTTGCCAGGGAACGGGTAAAGAAGTGGATTGTAAAAGGTATAAAGAGGATAGTGTATATCCAAGACAGGCTCGTAAACATTGTAATGCGGTTAGATTAAAGATTTCAGATCGTAGATTGTAGTAATTTTTACCACAAAGGACACAAAGGACACAAAGAACAAGGGAAAAGGAAAAAGGATAAAAGTGTCTAATGACTTAGTAACCAATAACAATTGACGATTGAAAATTGAAGGACAATTGCTAATTGATAATTAAATATTTTAATTACCCAATAACTTAATGACCTAATGTGGTTGTGCAAAAACAACCATGCAGCAAGTTGGAATTAATCTGTTGCACAGCATCCGTATGGAGGAGTTAATCCGTTGCACAGCATCTCATATCCATATCCATACGGATCTTGAGACGGATTCTGTGAACGAGCCGTAGGGCCGTATGGAAAGGATTCTATATAAAAGGCTTACGCCTTAATTCCAAAGGCTTACCTGC
>JAYENM010000045.1:0-4553 GCA_034722095.1 Caldifarciminota bacterium
TATAAAGTTTTTTGAATTTGATGTTTCATTATACACCAAAAACTGGGGGGAGGCAAGCAAAAAGTAGATAACTGCTTTTAAAATTGTGGGTTAGAAGAAGATAGGCAAAAGTTTTTTGACAATACTATCTCTCTAACAGGGAGGTATTATGAAAAACCAATTGCACAAGAGGATGTCAAGAGAGGGAGTTGTAAAAATCCTTAAGGCCTTCGACTCCCACAAGTTAACAGAAAAGCAGGTATGTGAATTACTCAGTGTAAAGAGGGCTTGGTTGTATAGATTGAGAGAACGGTGGCAACAAGAGAAGCAAGAATTCCAATTATACAAACAGTCCGATAAACGAAGAAACTCACTTTCACCACCGATCGAGGAGTTCTTATTGAGTGAGTTCAAGTTCATCCGCCAGGAAGCAGAGTATTCTCGTGGTGAGTTTAATTTTGCCCTTCTATCAGAGGAGGTAGATAAAAGATTCAACTGCTTTCTCCATAGAAACACAATAAGAAGACTTGGAATAAAATCGGGATACTATAAACCTATATCGGGCAAAAAGCCAAGGGTTTACAGAAGGTTTGAGATGGCAGGCCCCGGGATGCTTCTCCAGCATGATACATCTATTCATAACTGGATTCCATACCTTCCTACCAAACAGGCACTTATTCTGACCAAGGACGATTACTCAAGAAAACTATTAGGAGGGGTTATAGTGCCTGTGGAGACAAGTTGGGACCATATAATGATGGTAAAGGAAATAGTATTGAAATATGGTATACCTGTGGCTTACTATGTGGATAACCATAGTATATTTAAGTATGTGAGCTATGACGGGGGTTACATAAGAAACATTCAGAAAGGCGAAGAAGGAAAGGTACAATTCCACAGAGTTCTTACCATGCTTGGGGTGAATCTGATACACACAGGAATGGGGGAGGCACAAGCAAAAGGTAAGATAGAAAAGAGTTTTGATTATCTCCAGAAACGCATACCCTATCTCTGTGAAAGAAAGGGAGTAAAGGACATCGAAGGGGGCAATGAGATATTACAGGAGGTTTTAGATTATTACAACACCAGGAGAAGACATGAAGAGACACATAAAATTCCCGATGTGAGATGGGAGGAGGCGATTAAGACGGAGGGCATCTATTTTAGAAAGATGCCCGATGGTGTGGACCTGGATTTCATCTTTTCACTCCATTACCCAAGAGTAGTAAGGAAAGATGGGACAATAAGTCACAAAGGCAAGTTTTGGAAGGTGGGAAACGAGGCGCCAGGGAAGATAGTAACTCTCTGCCTGGTTCCGGGGGTGAAGTTTATGGTATATAGTGAAAATCGCAAGATTGCTGAATATTTCTTGTCACAGTAATCTTGAATGTCTACTTTTATCGTTCCGCAAGGGGGTAAAAACCGTAACCGACGGTTAAATAAGGAGTTCGGTGTTTTTACCACGCTTTCAAGGGAGATGAAAAACAGCATGAGAAAAAATGAGAGGGTATGCCCTGCAATGCGGAAATAGACAGTGATTGAAAGCACTAACCACCCTTGTTTTTATTATGATGGTAAAATTTACAATATGTGAGGAAGGTTATGTAAATGTAAGCTATGGCTTATAAAATGATGAATGTCTTGTTTTAATGTTCCAGGATGTCTACTTTTAAGTGTTGCGTAACACTTTTTCATTTTTTTCTTGACAAATGAAAAATTTTGTGGTATAATGTAATGAGCATATGCTCATTATGGAGGTTTTATGGGAAGACAGAGAAGGTGTCGCTGGGTGGGGTATAGACCGGTGGCAGAGTTTTACAAGCCTCGCGGCATACCTCTCAGTTCTCTCGGGCAGGTCAGGTTGACCGTTGATGAGTTTGAGGCGATAAGACTGTCCGATTTAAAGGGATTGCACCAAGAGGAGGCAGCCCGACGGATGAGGGTATCACGCCAGACCTTTGGACGGATACTTAACGAGGCACACAGGAAGATCGCCGAGTGCTTTGTGGAGGGTAAAGCGTTAAGGATAGAAGGTGGTAACTACACTATTATACAAAGGAGCCTTGAGTGTTATAACTGTGGATTCGTATGGAAGATTCCCCTGGAATTTCCATTACCCCTGGATTGTCCGGAGTGTGGGAAGCCGATTATTCAGGCAAGGGATAAATCGCAAAATAAAGAGTAGTTATGTAAATCTTATGAATAAACCGCGGAGAACGCAGAGTTCACAGAGATAGAGCAAATAAAGGATCAAAGGGCTCTGTGGACTCAAAAATATGGGGTGTAGAATTTTGGGAACTTTTCCATATCCATACGGATTCTGTGAACGGATCTTGAGATACTTTGTTTTTCTCTTTGAAGTAGCAAGACTGAAAGTACGATGGATGCGAGGTTTGAAAGCAAGCGGTTTAGAAGTTGGTTCGTTGTTGAATTTCAATGTGACAGCGATGAAAGATGGGATAAAGTGAGCGGTGCCAAGCAAAGGGTTAGAGAACGCAGAGATTAAGAATAAAGATTTTTCTGCGTGCTCTGCGGTTGATATTCTACATAACATAAAAAGTAGAGAGGAGGAATGTGGAAAAGGATGATAAACTAAAAAATGTGCTCGCAAGAATAAAGAATAAGGTTCTCATTTTCAGCGGTAAGGGTGGAGTTGGAAAAAGCACCGTTGCTGCCAATCTGGCATTTGCCTTTGCCGATAGGGATATGAAGGTTGGACTTTTGGATGTTGATATTCACGGTCCCAATCTCGCGAAGATGCTCGGTGTCGAGAATGAGAAAATATATGCATCAGATGAGCACACGATCCAGCCTGTAATAGTTACAAAGAATCTGAATCTTGTCTCAATGGCGTTTCTACTACAGGATGAAACCTCACCTGTGATATGGAGGGGGCCGCTAAAAATGAAAGTAATTCAACAGTTTCTTGAAGATGTTGCGTGGGGAGACATTGACTGGCTTGTAGTAGATTCCCCACCAGGCACTGGGGATGAACCCCTATCAATTGCACAGTTGATTCCGGCAACAGGTGCAATTATCGTAACCACCCCACAGGAGGTCTCACTGCTTGACTCAAGGAAAGCGGTGAATTTTGCCAGACGCCTGAATCTAAAAATACTCGGGGTAATTGAAAATATGAGTGGACTTATGTGCCCATACTGTGGTAAAGAAATTAAACTCTTTAAGGAAGGTGGCGGCGAAAGGGTATCAAAGGAGATGGGGGTGCCGTTTCTGGGAAGAATTCCAATAGAACCAGAAATTGTTGAGTCGAGCGATAATGGTAAGCCATTTATTCTAAGTAATCCAGAATCCAGGGCATCCAAGGCATTTAAAGCAATCGTGGAAAAGATAATAGGCGGTGAGAACAGGTAACCACCAAGGCACAAAGAACACCAAGATTTCAGATTTTGGATTACAGATTTCAGCTCCAATTTGATTTTTGATTTAGTTAAAAGGGGGTAATTTATATGCCAAGAGGAGATAGAACAGGTCCTGCGGGATTGGGACCTATGACAGGAAGGGCAGCGGGGTACTGCGCAGGTTATTCCGTGCCCGGGTTTATGAATCCCATACCTGGGGGAGGTTATTGGAGAGGTGTAGGTAGAGGTGGAATACCCTGGGGAGGTGGAAGAGGAAGAATCTGGGGTGGTGGAAGAGGACGGGGGTATGGAGCATATTACGGTTATCCACCATATTATCCACCATATTATCCACCTACCTATTCGCCCTATGCCCAGCCTGCCCCAGCGGATGAGAAGGAGTTTCTAAAAGAGCAGACTACTGCTATGAGGAAGGAGATTGAAGAGATGGAAAAGAGACTTGCTGAGATAGAGGCAGAAGAGAAGAAGAAAGCCTGATACTGAGGTATGTGAGGGGGGTCTATTTTACCCCCCTCGCATAAATTAAAAACAAATTGATACTTACTATTTGATTTTTGATATTTGTTTAAAGTGCCCTTTTAAAAATATCTAATAGGGTTTACGCGTATGAGTGCTAAAAGAAATTCAAATTGCTTTGCATGTGGCAAAGACAATCCTATCGGTCTCCATCTTGAGGTCGATAGTCAAGAGGGGATGGCAAAAGTAGAATTCACCCCTACCTCCCCCTATGAAGGATACAGTGGTTATATACACGGTGGAATAATATCCACGCTTCTTGATGAGGTTATGGTATGGGCAGCCAAGTCACTTGGAATCAAGGCGGTGACCGCCGAGCTTTCTGTGAGATTCAAAAAGCCCGTGCTCATAGATGAACCTATAATAATTGATGGCAAGATAACCGATATAAGAAAGAAATTACTGTACGGGGAGGCACTTATCTATAATGAGGAAAATAAGGTTCTCGCTACTGCAACAGGGAAGCTTGTGGGGATGGAATAGTATTCTTGCAGATTTCAGATTACAGGCTATGGTGGTTGTGCAAAAACAACCGTTGCACAGCATCTCATACGAGCCGTAGGGCCGTATGGAGCAGCAAGCCTGTCTACCGATCCCTACGGTCATACGACCCGTATGGGATCCGTATGGACAGGTAGATTGGAGTTAATCCGTTGCACAGCATCCGTATGGAGGAGT